>JANPKQ010000252.1:0-11280 GCA_031426115.1 Gemmatimonadaceae bacterium
ACGAGACGTCCCCCGGCGATGCCGAGGGTCGCGACGACTCCCGCTGCGGTGAGCCAGGCTGCGATGTGCCTGCCTCGGGGTTCTCTTGCTTCCATGTGCGTTCTCCAGCTCCGGTGACCGATGAGACCTGCGGAGACACGCCCAGCCGCCACTGACGTTCGAGTGGAGGCCGGTCGTGCGTCCTGCGTGGGTACTGCCGGATGCATATGCCGAAAACGGTTTGATGGATCACATCAATTCCCGGCGCGTCGCGCATTCGCCACGTGTCCCAGAGAGGGAACTGCTGCGTTGCGAAGCGCGTGTCCATCGCTCGGCAATCTCGTTCCCCGTGCGCTGCAGAAGTGACAACTGGTGCACCACGTAAGTAGCGTGGCTCACGGTCCAAGGCATGCGTAGCCGGGTACGTCTACGGCCGTGTCGCGCGATGTGAACGTGCGGGCCCATGCTGGATGCCGAGTCCAATGCTGGAAGAGCAATCGCAGATGCAGGAGCATGTTGGATCGCCCTCGCCGGCGAGGCCGGCGGCCCAGGGTGCCCGCTCATGGGCCACATCGACCGAACAGGGCGAAGGCCGACCATCTGATGAAGCACTCATTGGAAGGATGCGCGCGGGCGACGCCGATGCCCTCGGACCGTTCTACGATCGGTGGGCGCCCCTCGTCCATCCGTTCGCGCTGCACCTGCTGGTCGAGCGCGAAGAGGCGGAAGATGTGGTCGAGGAAACGTACTGGCAGGCGTGGCGCCAGGCCGATCGCTACGATGCAACTCGTAGCGACGTGCCGACGTGGCTCTTCATGATCGCGAGAAGCCGGGCCCTGATGCACATTCGGACGCGACAGCGGCGCCGCGAGGATCCCCTGCCCGCCGCCGACGCCCCGCAACTCCTGGCGGAGACGAGCGACCCGGCGATGAACGCCGAAGCGTCGGATCGCAGGTCGATCGTCCTCGCCGCCCTCGCTCGCCTCCCCACGGAGCAGCGGCAGACCGTGGACCTCGCGTACTTCCATGGCATGACCCAACAGGAGATCGCCGACCGCACCGGCCAACCGCTCGGAACGGTCAAGGCGCGGATCCGGCTCGCCTTCGACAAGCTTCGACGTCCACTCGCCGCTCTTGCCGATTGCGCGTCGCCGTGAACGACGCTCCCCATCGCGCGCACAAGGCGGCGTGGGAATCCTTGCCCGGCGCCGCGCTCGACGCGCTGCCGGATTCGGAAATGCACAGGGTTGCGGCACATGTCGATGCCTGCGAGGACTGTCGCGTCGAGCTGGAGGCACTTCGCCGGGTGGCAGCACAGCTGATCTATGCGGCGCCACTCGAGCCGGTCGACGCAGACCGCCGCGAATGTCTTCGCGCGAAGCTGGAGGCACGTGCACGCAGCGACAGCGATGTCCAGGACATGACGGCCGTCGAGCCTTTGCGGACGAGCGCGCACCACGCGAATGACGGCACCAGCAACTAAGGACAGCGGTGTTCGCTCCCGCACCGAGTCAGGGGATCTCAGCTCTCGCGTGTCATCTCCCGAACCATCATCGGCGCCGAACTCCACGAACCGCGACCGCCGTCTCATCGACCGGCACCGATGCTGTGACGAACGCCATGAATCCCGTGACGAGCGGCACACCTTCATATCCGACATCGAAACACTCGGTTGACGAGCGCCCGATCGCGGAGAGCACATCTCCGGGAAACCCTTACCGGTAACGAAGTGTTGATGTACGATAGCTCGGCCATGGCCCGGGTCGGTCGTGATGCTCAACGGGTACGATGAAGGGCCCGTCCCTTACGCTTTCCGGCGGGAGTGGGGTCCGCGAGACTGGCGCCTCTGCACCACTTTTCCAACTGTTGCTGGCGATCGTAACGACGCGGTGATCTGCATCGCGTAGAATCGGGCACAACCCTGGATCGATCCGCCCCGGTCGGGGTGGAATGAGCCTCGCATATACGGTGCGGGTCGGGGAGTAGTGCCACGCTTTTCGAGGACAGGATATGACCTTGCCGCGCCGGACGACCACCGAACGAGATCGTGCCGCAGATCACGCTGACGGGCGCATTGGTGCGGGCCCGAGGCTTGGCATCTCGGTCCTGGCGCTGCTGGCGGTCGCAGCCTGCAGCAAGGACTCCTCGGGCCCGAAACCATCGCTCGACTGCTCGAACGGCGGGACCACCGCCCCTGCGATCGGCAACGTCATGTCGTCCGTGCCCGGGACGTCGCTGTGCGCCGGCGGCGGGAGCTCGGGCGCCGAGTACGTGCTGATCCCGTTCAATTCGAGCACGCAGTCCGGGAAGGCGACGTTCCAGGTCGAGGCGACGGGCGTCGTCGCGCCAGGCTCCCCGCTGTTCTCCCTGGTACCCGGGAAGTCGGGTGGCGCGGCCGACCCCCTCGCCGCTCAGCGGCCGATCGATCGCCGGGATACCGGGTTCGAGGCGAGGCTTCGGGCCCGGGAGAGCGCGCTCAGCTCGCTCATTCCGGCGGCGCGTCAGCGAGCCGAACTGCGCAGCCGCGCAACCCTCGGGTCGCGTGCGGTGATTCCCGCCAATCCAGTAGTCGGCCAGCGGCTGCAGCTCAACACGAACTCTGATAACGCTTGTGGGGAGCCCATCTTCGCCACCGGCCGCGTGGTCGCCGTGACGAGGAAGAGCATCGTCGTCGCCGACACCGCCAATCCGGCGAATGGTTTCACCGATGCCGACTATGAGTCGATCGCGGCGACCTTTGATAATGTCGTTGACCCCGTGATCACGGCGAACTTCGGCCAGCCCGCCGACATCGACGGCAATGAGCGGATCCTCCTCTTCTTCACGCGGAGCGTGAACGAGATGACCCCCGCCGACAACAACGGCGCGTACGTCGGCGGCTTCTTCTTCGGACGCGACCTGTTTCCGACGACCGGGACGACCAACAGCGCCGGGTGCGCCTCGAGCAACTTCGGCGAGCTGTTCTACCTGCTGGTCCCCGATCCCACCGGAATCATCAACGGCAACGATTTCTCGACCGCCGACGTTCGCGAGATCGCCGTGTCAATCGTCGCGCACGAGTACCAGCACCTCATCAACGCCTCACGCCGCATGTACGTGAACACCGGCGCACGCGATTTCGAGGAGACCTGGCTCAACGAAGGGCTGAGCCACATCGGCGAAGAGCTGCTCTTCTACGCGCGGGCAAGCCTGGCACCGCGCCGCGACATCACGCCGACGCTGCTCCGCAACACGCCGGGCGCGATCGACGCGTTCAACAATGACATGGGCGCCAACTTCGGCCGCTTCCGGAGATTCCTCGAGAATCCATCCTTGAGCTCGCCATACTCGGCCAACGATTCCCTCACGACCCGTGGGGCGGCGTGGGAGTTCCTGCGCTACGCAGCCGACCAACAGACTGCGGCGCAGGCGGGCATCTGGTTCTCGCTCGTGAACTCCACCACGACCGGCCTCGCCAACATCCGGAACGTTTTCGGACCGAACAGCACGGTACTGTTCCGCGACTGGTCCACATCGGTCTTCACGGACAACCTCCCCGGCGTCGCCGCGCGCTACCAGGAGCCAAGCTGGAATTTCCGCGCGATCTATCCCGCCATCACGAACCCTCCGACGTATCCGCTCCAGACCTTCGCCCTCGTCGCTGCCACACCGCGAAGTGTTGAGCTCATCGGGGGCGGCTCCGCGTACCTGCGCTTCAAGGTGCCGGCGGGTGAAAGCGGCCAGGTCACATGGGGCACCATTCCGTCAACCGTACTGATGACGCTGGTGCGGACGAGATAGCCGCCGCTCAGTCCAACTCCCAGCGCAGCACGACCTTTCCGAAGGTCTCGTTCGACTCGAGCAGCTCGTGCGCCGCGCGAATCTCGGCGAACGGGAAGACCCGCGCGACGATTGGCCGCAGGCGCCCGGACTCGAAGAGCGGGATCATGCGGTCGGAAAATTCCCGGGCGAGGGCGATCTTCTCCTCGATTTGGCGCGCGCGAAGCACCGTCCCCACGATCTCGAGTCGCTTGCCAAGTACCGCGGCGAGATTGAGCTCGGCCCGCGCGCCCGCCAGTAGACCCACGAGCGCGAGGCGGCCGCGCGGTGCGAGCAGCGTGATGTTGCCAGCGAGGAAGTTGCCGCCCACGAGGTCGAGGATCGCGTTGACTCCCTCATCGTTGGTGATCCCGGCAATCTGCGCGAGCCACTCATCGCGCGATGTGTCGATGCCCGCGGCGAGGCCGAGCGCGCGCGCCTTCTCGAGCTTCGCCGCCGAGCGCGATGTGCCGAGGACGGTGGCGCCCGCGAGCACGCCGAGCTGAAGCGCCGCCGTCCCGACGCCACTGCCAACGGCGTGAATCAGCAGCCGGTCGCCGGGCTGCACGTGCAGCCGA
Organism: Gemmatimonadaceae bacterium; assembly: GCA_031426115.1. Lineage (GTDB taxonomy): Bacteria > Gemmatimonadota > Gemmatimonadetes > Gemmatimonadales > Gemmatimonadaceae > JANPKQ01. The sequence goes on from JANPKQ010000252.1 coordinate 4,356, forward strand.
TGGAAGAGCGCGTCGTACGCCGTGAGAAACGCTTCGGGGATCGCGGCCGCATCTTCCCATGGCATCTGTGCAGGGATCGGCATCGCCTCGCGCTCATGCACGCAGATGTAATCCGCGTGTCCGCCGCCGCCGATGATCCCCATGACACGCGTTCCCGCCGACCAGAGCTCCGCGCCGGGACCGACGGTATCGACTTCACCGGCGTACTCGAGTCCCGGAATGTCGGCGGGTACGCCGGCTGGTGCCGGATACGCCCCGCGGCGCTGGAGAAGGTCGGCGCGATTGAGCGCAGATGCGCGAACGCGGACGCGGATCTCTCCGGGGCCGGGTTCGGGGCGTGGGCGGGACTGCTCCTCGAGGACGTCGGGGCCGCCGGGTTGGGTGATGACGATTGCCCGCATGGGCGTGGGGTTCGGGTTGTCGACGACGGAACGTCAACGGCGGAACGGCGACGGCGGAACGGCGACGGCGGAACCGATGCAGGGCGTCGACGGCGGCATCGGGCAAAACAGAGGGGCGTGAAGACGTACGTAGAAATGAACGGCGTGAACGCCGTCAACTGCGGTAAACCGTTCGACGGCGGCAAGAACGATACACGATGTGTGGGCGCCTAGCTCATCGCGTGGAAAGGGTCATCACGGCGTCAACGCGAGTTTGGCCGATCCGCCTCTCCGCCTATCATCGCGTCATGCAGGACTACAAGAAGCTGCGTGTCTGGCACCTGGCCAAGGATCTGTCGGTCCAGGTGATTCAGGCATTCCCCGAGCGTATCGCGCGGGCCGTTCCCGGATTGCGCAATCAGGCGATTCGCGCAGCCATGTCGGTTGCCGCGAATCTCGTGGAGGGATGTGGGCGGTCAACGCGGGCGGAGTTCCTCCACTTCATCGAGATCGCCTTCGCCTCCCTCAATGAGCTCGAGGCTCACCTGTTGGTGGGTCGGGAAGCCGGGGTACTGGCAGGCTCGCTCCACGCTGAGCTCCAAAGCAATGTGGAACTCGTTCGCCGAATGCTGTTAGCGCTCATGCGAGCGGTGCAACGGCAGATCGCCGAGGACAAATCAGCGCGCCTCGCCCTCGGCACCGTTGTCCCTGCCGACCCATGAACGCTGCAACGGAATTGACGCCGCCAAAGCCGTTTGCCGCAGTTGACGCCCTGCAATCCTACCGCAGTTGACGGCGTTCACGCCGTTCTCGTTCTACGTACCGCTTCACGCCGTTCAGTTTTGCCCGATGCCGCCGTCGACGCCCTGCATCAGTTCCGCCGTCGCCGTTCCGCCGTCGCCGTTCCGCCGTCGCCGTTCCGCCGTCGCCGTTCCGCCTGATTCAGTCGTTTGCCGTCCGCCCACCCTCAGGTCGAAACAACCCCCACCCCCACCGGATCCCTCCCCACCAACACCTTCCTCCGCCTGCTCAACACTCCCGCCGACACCAGCGACACCACTATCCACACCGGCAACGGCTCGAGAAACGTCCACGCCGCGTTGATCGCCGGATTCCTGTAGAGCTCCGCATCCCGCTCCAGCTCCGCTTTCCTGATCGCAAGCGCCGCTTCCGTCGCGCCGTCCGCCCGCGACTTCTCGAGCTCGTGCGCCTGATACTGCGCCATGATGTCCGGTGGGTCGAACCCGAAGTAGATCACTTCCCAGGTGGCCACATAACAGAGCGACGCCACGATCCCGATCAGCGACCCGACGACAAACGCGCGGCCGAAGCTCACCCTTCCACCCGCCACGTTGTCGCGGTAGGACCGTATCCCGAAAAAGATCAGGAGGAAGGCGAGCACCATCGACGTGTAGCCGATGATCATCCCCCGGTCGATCCCGATGACGTCGTGAAATGGCATCGTGATCGCCATCATCGTCGATACGATCGCGCCGGCAATGAGGCCGAAAGTCAGTACGGTTCGCTTCATGGATCGGGATCTCCTCTGGACGTGGATGAACAGGGTGAACGGAAGCCAGTCTCGCCTTTGCGCCGTGTTCCCGCGTCATCCGAATGGGTGATTCTGACCCGGAACTCGCAAAATCATCCTTTCAGGGGATGAGACCTGCCTCCTTCGCCCGCTGTACGGCCTGTGTTCGCCGTCGTGCAGAGAGCTTGTCGAACACGCGGGCTGCGTGCGTCTTCACGGTGTTCTCGCTGACGAACAGGCGCTCACCGATCTCCCGGTTGCTCAGCCCCGCCGCCATCGCCTCGAGGATCTCGAGCTCCCGCGGCGTGATGCCGAGCTGGGCAAGCCGCGCTTCGTTTCGCTCGAACCGCGCGCCCGCGGGGACCGCTACCTCCACGGGAACGCGCACCTCGAACGGCACGGGGACCTCACGCACGACTACAGTCTCCCGCGTTCGCGTCAACTTCAGCCCGAGCCAGATGCCGAGCGACGAGAAGACGAGCGCGATGATTCCTCCATAGATCTCCAGCGAGTGCTCGAGCACGAGGAAGCGGTACTCCGCGAGCTTGAGCGCGGCGATGAGCACGCCGCCGAGGATACCATAAATGAGGACGGTCTTCTTCACGCCGTCAAAGCTTTCGACAACTGCCACTCGGGCGCCAGCCCATCGGCACTTCACTGACCGCAGCTACGTACTGAACTTCACTGCGTACTGCGCACGCACTGCGTACGGGCTACTGCGAACGGGGTGGAGGACGGCGTAACAGGCGGCAGTGAGTAGCCGTGCGCAGTCCCGGTAGTCGCCCCCGGGAGGGAAGGAACGGCACGCCGAGCGCCCGCCACGTCTCGGGCGGTTGCCCGGATTCCTCCCAACGCCCCGCCGTTCCGCCTGCCGTGCCTGACCCGCCCTGGCGGTGTGTACCGAGGACTACTTCGTACGAAGTGCGTGCGCAGTAAGCAGTACAGATCCGCACGCAGTCGCGGTCAGTAAAGCCGAGCGCTGAAGCTGGCAGCTAGCCGCTCGTCGTTCGACCCTGCCTAACGGCAATGCCCACCGAACTCTGCCTTACGAATCTTGACAAGGAGTGGGTGCCAATACGTATTATCACGCCATGCGGAGGCCCCCTCACCCCAAACCACGAGCCACCAGCCGAGACGTCGCCACCCGCGCCGGCGTCTCACAGCCTACCGTCTCCCTCGTCCTCACCCGAAATCCGAAAGCCCGAGTCGCCGACGCCACCCGCGAACGCGTCCTCCGCGCCGCCGCCGAGCTCGGCTACCAACCCAACGTCGTCGCCCAAAGCCTCGTCCGACGACGCTCCTACGCACTCGGCGTCATCGTCCCCGATCTCGCCAACCAGTTCTTCTCCGATGTCGTCAGCGGCGCCGAACGCGTCGCCATCGACGCTGGCTACGCGGTCTTCCTCTGCGAACAGCGCGGGGCACCGCTCGAAAAACACCTCGAGGCACTCGTCGCACGACAGATCGACGGCGTCATCATCGACGCAGCCGGCGCAAGCGCAGTCCCCGAGTCGGCGTTCGAAGGCCTCAATATCGTCCTCATCGACGAGCCCTCCGACCGATGGCCGGGCGTCGCCAGCGATGCCGACGCCGCGGGACGACTCGCCGCCGAACACCTCCTCGCGCTCGGACACCGCCGCATCGCCTTCGTCGGACCGGCTGCCGATGTCCACGGCTTCCGCATGCGCGAGCGTGGATTCATGCGGACGCTGCGCGAGGCCGGCGTCCAGGTCCGCTCCGAATGGCTCCGCCGCGAACCGGCGACGCTCGCCGGCGGCGGCGCGGCAATGCGCGCGCTCCTCTCCCTCGCTGACCGACCCACCGCGACCTTCTGCGCCAACGACCTCGCCGCACTCGGCGCACACAAGGCCTGCACCGGGCTCGGCGTCTCCGTCCCGCGCGCGATGTCGCTCATCGGCTGCGATGACATCGCCTTTGCCCAGCTCGTTACCCCGGAGCTGACGACGATCGCCGTTCCCGCGCGCGAGCTCGGCGCTCGCGCGGCGCGGCTGCTGGTCCGTCAGCTCGAGGGCACTCAGCAGCCGGGCCGGGCATCACGTCCGCTCCCGGTGAAGCTCGTCGTCCGCGGGACGACTGCACCGCCGTCGGGACGCCGCGCATGACCGCCCTTCGCGACGCCGTCATCACCGGCACCGGGAGCTACGTCCCCGACCGCATCCTCACCAACGCCGATCTCGCCGAGCGGCTCGGCGTCGAGATCGAGCCGTTCGTCTCGGAGACGCTCGGCATCCGCGAGCGGCACGTCTGCGCGCCCGACGAATCCACCGTCGACCTCGCCGAGAAGGCAGCGCTCCGCGCGCTCGACGCGGCGGGACTCGCGCCCACCGACATAGACCTGCTCATCGTCGCAACGGACACGCCGGAGTACATCTCTCCGGCGACGTCGTCGGTGCTGCACGGCCGCATCGGCACGACGAACGCGGGCACCTTCGATGTGAACTGCGGCTGCGCGGGATACGTCACGGCGCTCGACGTCGCGTGGAAGTACATCCGGGCCGACGAACGCTACAATCGCGTACTCGTCGTCGGCGCCTACGCGATGTCGAAGTTCCTCGACTACGGCGACAAGAAGACGGCAACGATCTTCGCCGACGGGGCAGGCGCCACCGTCGTCGAAGCATCGACGCAGCCCGGCGTGCTCGCGTCGGAGCTGTTCGCCGACGGGCGCCTCGCCTGCGGCATGGGCGTGTTCGCCGGCGGCACCGCCGAGCCGATCACCGACGCCGTGCTGCGCGATGGCACCCGTAATCGGCTGCGCTTCGTCGAGAAGTATCCGAAGGAAGTGAACGAGGACGGATGGCCGCGGATCGCGCGCTCCGTCCTCGGTCGCATCGGCAAGGAAGTCGCCGACGTGGATCTCTGGCTGTGGACCCAGGTGAACCTGTCCACCATCCGCATCGTGATGGAAAAGCTCGGCGTTCCCATGAGCCTCGCCCACACGATCATGGGGAAGTGGGGCTACACCGGTGCCGCCTGCCTGCCGATGGCGCTCGATGACGCGGTTCGCTCCGGCCGCCTGAAGGATGGCGACCTCGTGATGCTCACCGGCTCCGGCGCCGGACTGGCCATGGGCGCGCTGGCGATGCACTGGCGACCCTCGGCCGCGGAGCGCGCGCGATGATCACCACCGGAACGACGATGCTCGAGATTTTTCGCGAGCGCGCTGCAACGGATGCCGATCGTGTTGCCATCGAGGAGCTCGTTGCCGGAGGAGCACGCGCCGATCGCCAGCTCTCGTGGGGCGAATGGCATGAGGCGTCGCGGCAGGTCGCCGCCGCACTCATCGGTGCGGGGGTGCAGCCGGGTGATCGTATCGCGATCCTCGCCGGCAACCGCATCCTCTGGCCGGTCGTGGACCTCGGCATCCTGATGTCAGGTGCCGTCAGCGTCGGCCTCTACCCGACGAGCGCCGCAGCGCAGGTCGCGCAGGTTCTCGCGGACTGCGGCGCGATGATCGCGTTCGCCGACACCGCCGACCAGGTCGCGAAGATCGAGAGCGTACGGCACTCCCTCCCGGGGCTTCGATGCGTCATCGGCGAGGACGTGGCCGAGCCCGCCGCCCGCGCGCCGCAACTCGTTTCCTTCGCGGAGTGGATGAGCGCCGGAGCCGCTGCGCTTGGTTCGAATGTGGTTGCGGCGGAAGTCGAGCGGCGCAGCGAGTCCGCAACGCCGGATGATGACGCGCTGCTCGTCTACACGTCCGGCTCGACGGGGGAGCCGAAGGGCGCGCGTATCACGCACCGCTATCTCCACGCCTCCGCGCACTCGCTCCGCGAGACCCTCGGATTTCGCGAGGACGACACGACGCTGAGCTTCCTCCCCTACTGTCACGCCGGTGAGCGGGTGTTCGGGTTGTACACGCGGATTCTCTGCGGGATGCGTGCGGCGCATGTCGAGCATCAGGCGAGCCTGTGGAATGCGGCGCGGGCGTTCGAGCCGACGATCTTCGGCGGGCTGCCGCGCTACTTCGAGAAGCTCTACGAGGCGCTCGTGCTCCACGAGCGGTCCCTCGCCGGCACCGCCCAGATTCGATGGACGGAGGCAATCCGGCTCGGACGGGAGCGCACCGCGTATCGGCGCCGCGGGCGTCCGGTGCCCGCGGCGCTCGAAACGTCATGGGAAGAGTTGTCGGAGCCGTGCGCCGAGCAGATCGCCATGATGCTTGGCGAGCGCGTTCGCATCGCGACCTCTGGCGGCGCGACGCTCCCACGGGAAGTCGCCGACTATCTCGATGCCGCGGGACTCACGGTGCTCGGCGCATACGGCCAGACCGAGCATCTCTGCGTCGCGTTCCATCGCGAGCACCACTACGACAGTGAAACGGTCGGCCGCCCCATGCCAGGCACCGAAGCGCGCATCGCCGAGGATGGCGAGCTGCTGCTGCGGCGCGGTCCGCTGACGTTCGCCGGCTATCACGCCCGGCCCGACGATACGCGCCAGGCCTTCACCGACGATGGCGAGTGGCTGCGCACGGGCGACCTCGCCGACCTCACCGACGATGGCCGCCTCCGCATCACGGGCCGGAAGAAGGAAATCCTCGTGCTCTCGAATGGAAAGAAGGTAGCGCCAATGCCGATCGAGGCGGCGTTGACCGAAGACGCGTGGATCGATCACGCGATGCTGTACGGAGAGGGAAGGCACTTCGTCACGGCATTGCTCGTCCCGAGCCGCACGGTGGTGGACGCCTGGCTGCGCGAGCGCGGCCTCTCACTCTCCCTCGAAACAGCGCTCGAGCGTCCCGATCTCGTCATTCACATCCAGGGGATCGTGGACCGGGTGAACGCCTCGCTGTCGCGCCCCGAGCAGATCCGCCGATGGGTACTGCTCGAGAACGACCTCACGACGGCGCACAACGAGCTCACCGCGACGATGAAGGTGCGCCGCCAAACCGTGACGCAGCGCTACGGCGCGCGCCTCGAGTCTCTCTACCAGTGAGCCGATGACGACACGCACCTGTGCGCTGGCCGGCTGCGTCGCCGGGATCGTGCTGATC
>JANPKQ010000253.1:0-2147 GCA_031426115.1 Gemmatimonadaceae bacterium
GCCGCGCAGGTGCAGCCTGAGGATCTCCGCGCGCGCAGGCGCATCCGGTGGCGGCACGAAGAGAATGCGATCGAAGCGGCCCGGTCGACGAAACGCCGCATCCAGATGCCACGGCGCATTCGTGGCGGCGAGGATCAGCACACCTTCGTTGGACGACTTGACCCCGTCCATCTCCGACAGGAACTGGTTGATCAGCATCCGGCCTGCATGCTGCCGCATGTCGGCTCGGCTCGCGCCAAGCGCGTCCACCTCGTCGAAGAACAGCACGCACGGACGGTTGCGCCGCGCCTGCTCGAACAGCTCGTGGAGATTCCGCTCGCTGTTGCCGATCCACATGTCGAGCACGTCGCTGATGCCCACCGCGATGAACCCCGCGCGAATCTCGCCCGCGGTGGCGCGCGCCAGATGGGTCTTGCCGCAGCCGGGGGGACCGTACAGCAGGATTCCCCCGCCGATCGCCTTCCCGTACGCGCGGTAGAGCTCCGGGTGCTGCAGCGGATGGATGATCTTGAGCCGGATCTCTTCCTTGATCGAGTCCATTCCGCCGACGTCGTCGAAACGCACGGTCGGGCGCTCGACGTCGGCCGTGACCGGCGAGGGCTCGCCCTCCCAGGTGGCTCGCACCTTTCCATCCACCGTCTCGCTCGCGTCGTTCGCATCGCCGGCGTCGATGCCGAGTCGCGCGGAGAATTCCGGATCGGCGGCGCTCGGGTCTTTCCCGATGCCGCGATTGTACTGGCGAATGGCCCGGTCGATGTCGCCGAGCCCGGCCAGCAGCTTTGCATGGAGCACGTACGCGCGCGGGACGGCGTCCGGATTCTTCGTCAGGTCTTCGACGATGACGAGAGCGTGACTGCCCTTGCCCTGACTGAAGAACGCGCGCGCGAGGCCGAGCTTCAACTCGGCGTCATCGGGCGCGAGCGCGAGTGCGTCGCGGTACTCCTGCTCGGCATCGGCTGCGAGGCCGCGCTTGAGGAGGACCTCGCCGAGGTGTCGCCGCAGGGGGATGTTGTGAGGCGAGTCCTGGACCGCCTCGCGCAGGGATTGAATCTCATCCATGGGGCCAAGATGGGTGAGCGTGCGGAGCCGGGCAAGAATTACGATCTCGCCAGCGATACGACTCCGGATGTCGCTGCGCTGCCACATCGGACCCGGTCGCCTCTGGCGCTGCGCTCGCCAGCGCCACAACGTGCGGGGTGACCAGAGCGCGCTCGGGGTGCATTCAGGGCGCCATGGGAGACAACGACTGTCAGGCCATTTTCCTGACTCCTTCTCGACCAGCGAGTGAGAGATGAGCGACAACATCCCGACGCAATTCAGCGACGAACAGGCGAGGGCCATTCTTGTCCGCGCGATCGAGATCGATGCGCGAGCTCCCCTGACCACGACGGAAGAGCTCCGCGTCCTCGCGGCGGAGATCGGCGTATCGACCACGGCACTCGAGGCAGCCCTGCGGGAGCAGGGCACATCGCGGAAGGAGCAGGGCATCGCGGCGGCCCGACGAACCGCAATCTGGATCGCCGGTCTCGGAGTTTCACTCGGTGCGACCGCGGGATGGCTTCTGGTCTCCGGTGAGCTCCTCGCGGCAACCACTCTCATGACGGTCTCGTTCATAGCGAGCACAGGCTTCGTGATATACCGGAGCGCCACGGGATCGCTCCGCGCATTCCACCTTCGGAATCTTGCGCTTTGGGGCGGTGCCGCCGCCGGGAGCGTGGCGTCGATGGTGCTTCTGGGCGATGGGGTCGATCGAATGCCGGCGCTGACGATGACAGCCTGGTGCCTGAACAGCTGGATCGCGTCAGGTGTCCTCGGCTCTGCGGCGGTGCTCGGGGTGCGGCGGTCGCGAAACGCTGATGGTGGCGACCCGGATTCCAGGTTGGGCGAGGCGCCTGTCGCAAGCAGTGGGAACCGCTGGGCGCGCATTGTGAAGCGCATCCTTGGCACGACCATTCCACCCCTGCGCCTTGCCGGCCAACCCGTGCCTTTCGCGGAGCCATGAAGACACCCGACAACCTCAATCGACGCGACTTCGTGCAGAGCGCGGTGCTCGGCGCCGCGGCCTTCGCGGTCGCCCCAGGGTACTCGTTTCTTCCAACATCCTCGAAGGAGGATGTCCTCGCCCAGATCCCGGTCCAGCACGACGC
>JANPKQ010000254.1:0-1810 GCA_031426115.1 Gemmatimonadaceae bacterium
CCCCTCCCCAGCGCCGAAGCCATCGAACAGTCCAACCGGCTCATCGATGATGAGCTCGGCCCTGCCATACTCGCGTCGTGATGCGGGCTTCACCTCGCCGCCCTCGAGGTGGACGATGACGTTCATCCCGTAGCAGATCCCGAGAAACGGCGCGATGTCCAGGATCCCGCGTTCCGCCGTCGGCGCGTTGTCGCCGTAGATCGACGCCGGACCGCCGCTGAGGATGATCCCGCTCGGCTTCCACGCCCGTACGAAGTCGAGCGAGACCGAGGGCGGGTGAATCTCCGAATACACACGGGCCTCGCGCACCCGGCGCGCGATGAGCTGCGTGAACTGGGAGCCGTAGTCGAGGATCAGGATCCGATGGTTCATTTCTGCGGGACGACGGGAAGCGTGGCAGCGTTGGACGCCGTTGGCGTGGCGCGGGCGCGGGGAGGAGGCGTCAGCGCGTCCACTCGGCGGGATTCAGCTTGATGAACTCGACGCGCTTGGTTTCGAGGTCGAGTAGTGCGGCCGACGGCGCGCCGTACAGCCAGCCGCACCCTTCTCCGGGGTTCACCATCAACGCGTCGCCCCGCGTCTTCATCTCCTGCATGTGGGAACAGCCATGCACGATGATGCCATGTGCGTGCACGGACAGCCGGCCGACTTCGCCGACATCATGGACCAGCAGGATGCGCTGCCCGCCGACATCCACACTGTGCGGCGACTCATACAACTCCGTTCCGACGCCTTTCGCCGCGAAGGCGCGGAGGCCTTCGCGGTCACCATCGTTGCGCCCGAACACCCCCGCCAGGGGGATGTTCGCATCGTGGATCGGGGCGAGCGAGAACGGGGATGAGTAGTCGCCGACGTGAAGAATCATCCCTGCCCCCGCCTCCACCATTCGCCGAACGAGCTCGGCGATGGCCGGAAGGCGGTCATGGGTGTCGCCCAGGAGTCCGACGAGCATCAGGCTTGCCTCCACTCCGGCAGCAATCGCTCCTGCCGAATCAGGTCCGCGTAGGACTCTCGTGTCGAGATCACCGCGAAGCGGTCGCCGTCCACCAAGACTTCGGCGGCACGGGGGCGAGAGTTGTAGTTGGAGGCCATGGAGTATCCATACGCCCCTGCGCTGCGAACCGCCATCAGGTCTCCCGGAAGAGCTGCATCGACCTCGCGGTCGAGTGCGAGAAAGTCACCACTCTCGCAAACCGGGCCCACGACATCGACGACCTCGCGTCCACCTCGGGGCGCCACCGCCTCGATGCGATGAAAGGCGTTGTAGTGGGACGGCCTCAGCAGGTCGTTCATCCCCGCATCGACGATGAGGTAGTCCTTCCCTCCGCTGTGCTTTCGATCCAGCACGCGGGTCAACATCGCCCCGGCGTTGCCGACCAGATACCGTCCCGGCTCGACAATCAGCTCGAGTCCCGAGCTCTTCGCGGCGGCGGTCATGGCATCGGCAAATGCGCCGACGTTGGCAGCCGCCTCGTCGTCGTACGACACCGCCAGTCCGCCCCCGACATCGAGATAGCGGAGATCGGTCGCCCCCATGCCCTGCAAGGTGGCCGCGAGGGCCATGAGCCGCTCGACTCCGTTGCTGTAGGGGTCGATCTCCTGGATCTGGGAGCCGATGTGCATGTCGAGGCCGAGCAGCGCGATCCCCGGAAGCCCGAGCGCCAGCCGACCCGCGTCTACCGCACGATCGTGGGGGATGCCGAACTTGTCGCCGCGCCCTCCGGTCCGCGTGTACCGGTGCGGCGTCTCGACCGTCACCTCGGGATTGACGCGCAACGCAACCGGCGCGGTGACGCCCGCCTCGGTCGCG
>JANPKQ010000255.1:0-2608 GCA_031426115.1 Gemmatimonadaceae bacterium
CCCCATCACGATGTTGATGGAATTGGACGGGAAGCCGCCGCCCAGGATGTGATCGGCCTCGGCATTGCCCGCGCTCATGCGAGGGGCTTCGTCGTCGCCGGCCGTCGGGGGGAGGCTCATTGCTGCTCCATGGGGGCCGGCGCCGCAATGGCGTCGTGGACCATCGCGATGAATGTGGACTCGATGAGCGGCTTCCGGATGAAGGCGCTGGCTCCCGCCTCGCGGGCGCGTGACGCCGCGGCGAGGAAGCTGAAGACGATCACGGGAACGTGACGGGTCGCCGACTCGTCCCGCAGGCGCCGGCACAGCGTGAGGCCGTCGAGCTTCGGGATGAGGATCTCGGTGATGACGAGTGCGGGGCGCCCGGTGCGCGCGAGATCCAGGGCGGATTGCCCGTCGTCGGCGAACGCGATGCGGAACCCGGCGCGCGAGAGGAAGTGCTGCTGGAGATCGCGGACGCTGCCATCGCGCTCGGCGATGAGAATGAGGCGGGGCTCAGCCGGCACGAGCGGTCGCCCTCACCGTCAGGGAAGCACGGCGATCGGACTCTGCGGGGAGCATCGTGTGCGGACCCAAGGCGGTGATGCAGGACGACACGACGTTGGCGCAGACTCCTGGTGGGGACGGCTCGACCCAAAGCCGGCTGGCACCGGCGGGCTCGCGAGGCAGTGGTTGGAAGATCACCACAGCGAGGAAATTACCCCGGTGTTCAGGGTCCGGCAACGAACTCGGCGTCCTGGCGCGCCGGCCCTTCGGCGAACTGGAAGCACCGCGCGCCGCTCGTCGAACGCCGCTCGTCGTGGCTCGTCTCGCCCCCCTTTCTCGCCTCTGTATTCGAGCCGACGACGGCAGCCCATCAGCGCCTCGCGGCGCCTCGCTTCCGGTCCTCCTCCCACTCCACGAACGGGCCATCGAAGTCGCGGAGCTGCGTACCGTCGAACCACCAGACGCGGGTAGCGACCTCGCGCAGGAAGGCCCGGTCGTGACTCACCAGCAGCACCGAGCCGTCGTATTCCTCGAGCGCGTCCTCGAGCGCCTCGATGTTCTCGACGTCGAGATGGTTCGTCGGCTCGTCTAGGATGAGGAGGTTCGCGCGCGCGAGCGTCATGATCGCGAGCGCCATGCGCGCCCGCTCACCGCCGCTGAGCGAGGCGATCTCGCGCGTCACCTCGTCGCCGCTGAAGCCGAAGGCGCCCAGGCAGTTCTGCACCTGCCCGCGGCTCCAGAGCGGTCGCTGATGCTGGATCGCGTCGTACATCGACGTGCGGAGCGGCAGGTCGGCCAGATCCTGCCGGAACCAGGCGGGCGTGATCGACCCGCCGAACTTCGCCTCCCCTCTCGCCGGCGCGAGATCGCCGATGATGGTCGAGATGAACGTCGACTTGCCGGCCCCGTTCGGACCGACCAGGGCGACGAAGTCGTTCCGGCGCATCACGGCTGTGAAATCTTCCACAAGGACGCGGCCGGGAACTTCCACCGTCAGCCCGTCGATGGCCATCACTCGGTCGCCACCGCGGTCGGCGACCTCGAGCTCGAGCGACATCGCCCCCGGCTCGCCCGGCGGAGGCGCGAGTCGCGGCAGACGTTCCAGGCGCTTGCGCTTGCCCTTCGCCTGAAATGAGTTGACGCCCGCGAGGTTGCGCCGAATGTACTCCTCTTCCTTCTTCACGTACGCGCGCTGCCGCTCGATCTCGCGGTCGCGTGTGAGTCGCCGCTCGGCGCGTTGCGGCACGAACTGGCTGTAGTTGCCCTTGTACCACTCGCTCGTGCGCCCCTCCACGTGCAGGATGTGCGTGCAGATGGCGTCGAGGAACGCGCGGTCGTGCGACACGACGATGACCGTCTCCTCGGCGACCTGAAGCCACTCCTGTAGCCAGGTCGTGGTGTCGAGGTCGAGGTGGTTGGTGGGCTCGTCGAGGAGCAGCAGGTCGGCCGGGGCGATGAGCTGCGCCGCGAGCCCGACGCGCCCGCGCTCTCCCCCTGAGAGCGACGCCACGGGACGCGTCTTCGATTCCTCGGCGTCGAAACCGAGCCCCTGCAGCACCGCGTCGACACGCGCGTGATAGACGTACCCGCCGAGGTCGGCGAAGCGCTCCTGATCGTGCCCGAACCGGTCGAGAAACTCGTTGGTGACGCGGTCGCCGAGCTCGCCGAGCTCCACTGCCTGCGCGGCGATGTGCTTTTCGAGGGCGATAACGTCGCGCCATGCCGCCGCGCCGGCCTCCCACACCGTGGTCGCGCCTTCGAACGCGCGGTGCTGGTCGAGCAGTGCGTGCCGGAGCCGCGGCTTGCGCGCGACGCTGCCGACCGTCGGCTGGAGCTCTCCGGTGATGAGCTTGAAGATCGATGACTTGCCCGCGCCGTTGCGCCCGATGATGCCCCACCGTTCGCCTTCGGCGACGGTAAAGGTCACGTCCTTGAACAGTTCGGTCGCGCCGAAGGAGACGCCGACGTTGGCGAGCGAGAGAAGAGTCACGCGGAGGCGGTTTGGGAACGGGCGGATGGCAGCGTGTGATCGGAGCGCCAACGGAAAGCTAGACGCTGGCGCCGCGCCGGGCGCTCCCGCTGGCGCGGATGGAATCGAGCGCTCATGACGCCTGCTCCGACG
>JANPKQ010000256.1:0-10898 GCA_031426115.1 Gemmatimonadaceae bacterium
TGCAGTTGATGCAATCCGCTCGATCCGCGCCTTTCCGCTTTATCGTTCTTATTAGCTGTTGACCTGGACGTTGATCTTGCCGTCGCACTCGACGATGCGTACGGAATGCCGCGTTACGGTGCGATCGATGGAATTCCGTAGCGATACCGCTGGTTGATCGCCGCGATCGCCGCATTCGCGAGGATCCGGTGGCCCTCGGCGCTTGGGTGCACGCCATCGAGACTGATCTTCGGTCCGTACGGCGTCGCCGAGCCGAGGAATGACTGGAGGTTGAAGGGGACGCCGTCCTTCGCCGTCGCATACAGTGCCTCGAGCGAGAAGATCGCAAAGTCGTTCGCGGTGGCCTTCGCCTGGATCTCGCCGTTCATCTGCGCGACCAGGTTGTTGATGAACGTGATGTCGGCCGGCGTCAGGATGAAGTCCTGGGTGTTCGGCACGTCGTCGCAGCTCAGGTCGAACGGGCCGAGGCCTCCAGCAGCGCGCTGCATCCCGGTCGCGACCGCGGTGAGCACCTTGCCGCGGACGAAGATGAAGTTCGGGCTCGCATCGCAGTTTGCGTTGATGGTCACGTTGGTCGCCGTGAACGCCGCACGTTGCGCGGCGATCTCCGCACCGGTGCGGATCGTCGGGAACTTTCGAATGTCCGTTGGAAGCCCGACGAGGACTGCCTTCGTCGTCGTCGCGCGGACGCTGTCGATGATCTTGGCGTACGCGGCCTGGAACGTGGCGAACGGGGTGTACGTGAGGTTAGGCGCGAGAACACCGACCTGGGCAGGTAGCACCTCGTTGCCACCGAACTCCACGGAGACGAAGGTCGGAATTTGCGCCTTCATCGCGGTGATCTGGGTCATTCCCGCGGGGAGCACGCGGCTCGTCACGGGCCCACGTCCCTGCGTCGCCGTCTCGGGGGTCGCGTTGAGGGCTTCGACGGCGGTCGCGTTCTCGACGGCGAGGTTGTTGCTACCGGACGACGCCCCGGCGATGAGTGGCGCGCATACGGTCGACGCCGTTGCCACGGATGTCTGGTCGATGCGCTTGAACGACGACAGCGGCTCGAGGAATGGCGGCTTGCACCCGGGGTTCGCGATGAGCGGCTGGTCGAAGCTCACCCCGGCCGCAGTGGCGAGGAGGTTGGGCCATGCCTGCTGTTGCGAGCTGAACAGGACGCCGTCGCTCATCCAGCCCATGCTGACACTGGTACCGATGGCGACGTAGTTGGCGAGGTCGCGCCGGGGGTTGGGCTGGACGCCGCCATTGTCCGAGCAGCCGACCATCGTAGTTGCAACGAGCGCGAGCGACGAGAGAGCGAGACGGCGATTCATGGGACTTCTCCGAGGGGGGTGAGGCGTGAGGGGTTGGCGCGGAGAAGGCTACGGCTGGCTCGAAAGTCCCCCCATACGACACGATGCGTAGGAAACACACATCGGCGACGTAGTAGCGAGCCGGAGTGGGCGGTCGGCGCGCGGCGATCGGATCGGATGGAGCGCATTGGCGATGGCGTGGCGCCAAAACCTCAGCCACGGGTTCAGGGCAGGATCGCTAGCGGGATCAACTGCCTACACCAACCGGATCAAGAGCCAGGTCAACACCAAGGTCAACTGCCTCGAAGAACGATATAGCGGAAACGGCGCGGATTCAGCGGATACTGCAAACAACAACACAGGATTGGCCGCTTGCATCTCGGCGGCATGAATGCAGTTGATGCAATCCGCTCGATCCGTGCCTTTTCCGCTTTATCGTTCTTATTAGCCGTTGACCTTGCCGTTGACCTTGCCGTTGATCTTGCCGTTGATCTTGCCGTCGCACTCGACGATGCGTACGGGACGCCGCGTCACGGAACAGAGTCGGCTCGAGTGCGGCTGAGTCCATCGCCCATTCGGAAGAATCCCGGGAGTGACACGGGACTCTTTCCCGTCACTGACCCCCCTCCGAGCAGCACTCGCACGGCAGCGCGCTCGAGGTCGTCGCTGACGCCGTACGTGGTGACGTACGCGGCGACGTTCGGGAACTGGCGAACGAGATACGGATTTCCCAGCGCGACGACGACGACGGGCCGGCGCGCCGCGACGGAATCGATCCACGCGGCGATGCGCTCGGGCATCGCGAAACGACCTTCGCCCTCGACGCGGCGGACGTAGGCGGCGACGACGACGATGTCGCTCGAGTCGGCGACGCGCCCGAGGGAATCGAGCAGGTCGCCCGTGGCGCCGGGGGCGAGCCGTGCGATGTTCGTGACCGTTGGCGCGCCACTGCGCGCTGCCGGCGTGCCAGCGACTGTTCCCTGCCGTCGGCCGGCCACGCGACCGGCGCGCAGCGCGGTGCCGAAGATGCGCCCGGCCCGGATCTCGGTCTCGGGTGCGTACTGCACGACGAGCATGCGTCCATCCATCCGGACGGGGACGAGGTTTCCGGAGTCGCGCATCAGGGTGACGGCCCGCTGGGCGATGCTTGCAGCCGTCGCTCGGTGCTCCGGCGCGCCAACGGTCTCGCGCAGTGCGGTTAGCGAGACGTACCGCGACAGCCCGAGCCCGGCGCGTGCCTTGAGCTCGAGCACGTGTCGCGCGCCGCTGTCGATGCGCGCACGCGTGATCTCGCCACGCTCCACCGCGGCGACGACGCCATCGATCGCGCGCGTCGGGTCGCCCGGCTTCAGCAGGATGTTCGCGCCCGCCTTGACGGCGAGGACTGCGCTCTGCTCGGTCGTGTATCCCTTGCCGATGCCCTCCATCGTCATCGCATCGGTGATCGTCGTCCCGCCGAAATTCAGGCTGTCGCGGAGGAGCGTCGTCAGGATCTGCGGTGACAGCGTCGCGGGGACGGAGCTGCTGTCGATCGCGGGCAGCGCGATGTGCGCCGTCATCACGAGGGCGGCACCGGCACGGATCGCCGCGCGAAATGGTACCAGCTCGACGCTGTCGAGCCGCGCGATCGTTGCCGACACCACCGGCATCCCCGCGTGCGAGTCCACGTCAGTGTCACCGTGTCCGGGAAAGTGCTTCGCCGTGGCGAGCATTCCACCGTCCTGGGTCCCGCGCACGAACGCGTCGGCGAGGCGCCCGACACGCGCGGGATCCTCCCCGAACGAGCGCGTGTTGATCACCGGATTCGCAGGATTGTTGTTGACGTCCACGACCGGGGCGAAGTTGATGTGGATCCCCGCGGCCCGTCCCTCCAGCGCGATGATCCGGGCGGCATCGTAGGCATCCTCCTCGCGGCCCGTCGCGGCGATCGCCATCGCCTGCGGCAGGACGGTCGCGCTGCCCGCCTCCAGCATGTAGTGCGCGAACAACCCGCCCTCGAGACGGCCGAGGCCGGGCTCGAGGTCCGCCCCGACGATCAGCGGCACCCGTGCGCGCCGCTGCAGGTCGTTGAGCTTCGCCGCGACCTCGATCGGCGTGCCGAGAGACATGGCGACTCCGCCGACGTTGTCCCGCTCCACCCACTGGATCAGCTGCGCGTAGCTCGGGTCACGGGTGTTGGTGTAGTCGCCCAGCGACCAGACCATCACCATCTGCGCCACGCGCTCGCGCAGCGACAACGACGCGAGGGTGCTGTCGGCCCAGCGCCGCTGCACGGCGGTGATCGGGGCGATCCGCGCTGCCGGGGCCGCTGCGCCGACATCGTCGGCGGTGCGGGGCGGGGAGACCGTTCGGCAGCCGGCGGCGGCGGCGAGCAGCGCCAGGGCCAGGCCGGCGACGGGACGAAGCGAGTTTGGCATCATGGCGCAATATTACGGACGACGCGGGGGCCGGGCAGGGCCCCGCGTACCAACCCTCCTCCATGAGGTATCACCATGCGCTGGAGTCTCACCGTTGTCGCCGCTGCTGCACTGCTCGCCGCCTGCTCGGGCGCCGCGTCGGATGACTCCACCGCCGACAGTGCCGCCGCGCGGACCACCGCGCCCGACTCGGCGCGACCGCTCGCGTCCGCGGGCGGCTTCACGGAGCCCGAGGCCGTTCGCTACGACCCCGAGCTGGACGTGTACTTCGTCAGCAACTGGGGAACCGGCGATAACTCAGCCAAGGACAACAACGGCTTCATCTCGCGCATTCGGCCCGACGGGGCGATCGACAGCCTGCGGTTCGTCGCCGGCGGGCGGAGCGGGGCAACGCTGCATTCGCCGCGCGGGATGACGATCGTTGGCGACACGCTGTGGGTGGTGGATGTCGACGCCGTTCGCGGCTTCAACCGCCGCACGGGCGCTCCGCTGGCGACCGCCGATTTCTCGGGATTCACCCTCGGCTTCCTCAACGACATTGCGGCCGGCGGGCACGGATTGTACGTCACCGACACCGGCACCGACCACATCTACCGGATCGCCGCCGGCCGCGTCACCGTCGCGCTCCGCGACACGACCCTCGGACGTCCCAACGGGATCACCGCTGACAGCGGCGGCAGCCGCTTCATCGTCGTGCCCTATGGTGGCGATTCGGTGATCCGGGCGTGGAGCGCGGGCGGGACGGCCCTGACGGAGATCGGACGCAGCAATGGCGGGAAGTTCGATGGAGTCGAGATCCTCGATGGCGATCGCGTGCTCGTCGCGAGCCAGAAGGACTCCAGCCTCCACCTGTTCACCGGCGGCCGCGGTACCGCGATCATCCACCTCGGCGGCGCACCCGCCGACATCGCCGTGGACACGAAGCGAAACCGCGTTGCGGTTCCCTTCGTCGGTCGCGACCTCGTCGAGATCTGGCAGCTGCCGCCGCGATGACGCGGGGGTCGCGGCGCGGGATGCTGCTGGCGGCGACGCTGCTTCCGTGGGTGACGGGATGCGCGTCGCGGCCCTTTGCCCGCGGCGGGGAGCAGCGCCTCGTCCGGGTGATGGTCTACAACATCCATGCGGGGAAGGACGCTGCGGGCGCCGACAATCTTGATGGCGTCGTGGCGCTCGTCCGCGAGACGAACGCCGACCTGGTGCTGCTCCAGGAGGTCGACCAGGGCACTCGTCGGTCGGGCAACGTGGACCAGCCGGCGGAGCTCGCGCGGCGCAGCGGTTTCCGCGTCGCCTTCGGCAGCGCGCTGGATTACGACGGCGGGGAGTACGGTGTCGCGATCCTCTCGCGCTGGCCCATCGCATCGGACACGCTCTTTCACCTCCCCGTGGATCCGCCGCAGGCGCGCGCGGGCGGATCGCACGAGCCGCGCGGAGCGCTGCGCGCAGAGATCGCGTCGCCGTATGGTCCGCTGACGGTGTTCACGACGCACATCGACGCGTCGCGCGAAGATTTCTGGCGGCATCAGGAGGCGCGGGTCGTCGCGTCACTCGTCGCCGATGCGCGCCGCGCCAATCCCCTCGTCCTCGTCGGCGGCGATTTGAACTCGACACCGGAGAGCGCGGTGCAGGTCGCGCTGCGAGCGGCAGGGCTTCGGGATGCGTACGCCGAGTGCGGCCGCGGCGACGGCTTCACCTTTCCGGCCGATTCGTCGGTGAAGCGGATCGACTACCTCTACCTCACGGGCGGGCTGACGTGCACGCGGGCCGAGGTGCTGGCCACGCGAGTGTCGGATCATCTGCCGGTCGTTTTTGACGTTGTCGTTCCGGGACCGGGTAGTCGATAGTACTTGGTACTGACTGACCGCGACTGCATACGCATGGGCACTGCTTACTGCGCACGTACTTCGTACGGAGTACTCGGTACACACTGCCAGGGCGGACATTCAACGGCAGGCGGAAGGGCGGTTTGGAGTCGGGAAGGGCGTGCAACCGTGCGCAGTAGCAAGTATGCAGTGCGTGCGCAGTAAGCAGTGCCCATGCGTACGTAGTCGCGGTCAGTAGTCCCCCCCGGGTCTTGCGCACCAGCTATCCCGTCTGGTGCGTCGCGGGCCATGTGGCACCACGTTTGCCCGCGTGGGCCGTGCGACGGATGGGTCCGTCGTGTGGAATGTCTGTCCATGAGGTGGGGATGATCTATGGGTGGGGTGGGCCCTCTTCGAGGGTTGGATCGACGCTGTGCGGAGTGCTCTGCTGCGTTGTGGCGTTGTCGGCGTGTGATGGTGACAGGGGACCGACCGGGCCCGCCGGCCCGGCCGGCCCCCAGGGCCCGACCGGCCCCACAGGACCCACGGGTCCGACCGGCCCAACGGGACCGACTGGCCCGACCGGGGCACCGGCGGCAGCGGGACGCGCGATCTACGGGATCGACGCGACAAACGCCCTCGTCGTATTCGCGAGCGGCCGGCCTGACCTCATTGCGCGCCGCGTGGCGGTCACGGGCCTCGGCGCCGGCGAGACGATCAACGGCATCGATTTCCGTCCGCTCGACGGCCGACTCTATGGGCTGAGCAGCGCGAGCCGGCTCTATGTGATCGACACGATCACCGCTGTCGCGACACCGGTCGCCGCGGCCTTCACGCCGGCACTCTCGGGAGCCGAGTTCGGGTTCGACTTCAATCCCACGGTTGACCGGATCCGCGTGCACAGCGACACGGAGCAGAACCTCCGCCTCAATCCGATCACCGGCGCGAGTGCCGCAACCGATGTCGCGCTCGCATTCGCGGCGGGTGACATCAACGCCGGCGACAACCCGAACATCGTCGGGACGGCCTACACCAACAGCGTCGCGAACGCGACGACGACGACCCTCTTCGCGATCGATGCGGCCCAGGACGTCCTCGTCATCCTCCCCGACCCCAACGGCGGTCAGCTCACGACCGTCGGCACCATCGGCCTCGGCGTCAACGCATCGACCCAGGTGGGATTCGACATCGCCGGCGCGGACGCATTCGCAACCATCGTCTCGGAAGGGTCGACGTTTACCACGCTGTACCGCATCGATCTCACGACTGGTGTCGCCACGGTCGTCGGGAACGTCGGTGGGACACCCGCACCGCGTCTCAGGGGAATAGCCGTCGCTCCCTGAGTAAGTATCTGTGCCTCTGACAACTGTGCCTCTGTCAACTCCGAACTGCTTTTCGTCCAGCGCGACGGAAACAACGAGTTCGGAGTTGACAGAAGCGCAGAGGCCCAGCACTGAGAGACATACTGAGGGAGGGTCAGTTCCCCCGTAATGCTTCCATGGGATCGGCCCGCATCGCGCGTCGAGCCGGGACGACGCTCGCCACGATCCCGATCGCGACGACGAGCACTGCGACGCCGGCGAATGTCGCGGCGTCGCGCGCCTCGACCTGAAACAACAGCTCGCCGAGTGACTTCGAGAGCATCCACGCTCCAATGAGCCCGAGCGCGACGCCGCCGAGGGTCATCCGCAGCGCCCCTCCGACCACCGACGCCATCAACCGGGACTGGGGGGCGCCGAGGGCAACACGTATTCCGAGCTCGTGGGTGCGCTCGCGAACGAGGAACGCCATCACGCCGTAGATCCCGATCCCCGCCAGCAGCGATGCCACTCCGGCGAAGGTCGCGAAGAGCACGAGTGCAAAGCGCCGCGTCGCGAATGCTTCTCGCACGAGGTCGCCGAGGATGCTCATTGGCGGCGGAGCGAGCGCCGGGTCGAGCGATGCGACGACACGACGCAGGCCGAGTGCGAGCGACGACGCGTCAGTCGTGCGAACGACGAGGCTCATGGACCGCTGCGGCCGCTGCGTCGCCGGGAAGTAGACCATCGGACGCGCGTCGGGAGTCTCGAGACTCTGATACCGGGCGTCGGCGGCGACGCCGATGATCGTGACGACCCTGCCCGTCTCGATGTCGCCGATGCGAAGCGTCTTTCCCAACGGATCCTCGCCGGGCCAGTGGAGGCGCGCCATCGTCTCCGAGATCACCGCGACATCGCCCGATCCGGGACCGTCCCCCGTGCCGAAGTCTCGTCCGCGCATCAGGGGGATGCGCATCATCGCGAGGTACCCCGGCGACACCACCCGATAGTCGGCATCGGGTAGCTGCTGCCGGTCGGGGGCCGGACGGTCCACGCGCGAGAAGACGAGCCCCGAGTTCGGGCCGGCGAAGGGAGCACTGCTGACGCGCGCGACGTCGGTGACTCCCGGAAGTCCGCGCACTCCGTTGTCGAGCGCTGTGAAAAACCCGTTGAGCCGCGCAGGCTCCGCATAGGATGCCTCCGGAAGGCGGAAGGGCACGACGACGACACCCGTCGCGTCGAAGCCGGTGTCGACACCCTGAAGGCGCACGAAGCTGCGCATCAGCAGTCCCGCACCGATGAGCAGGATCAGCGAGAGCATCACTTCCGCCACCACCAGCGCCGAGCGTACGCCATCACCCATCGCACCCGCGCCGCTGCCGCGTGCACCCTCCTTCAGCGTCTCCGCGAGGTCCGATCGCGACGCGCGCAGCGCGGGAACGAGTCCGAAGAGCAGTCCGCTGCCGAGCGCGACGACCGCCGCAAACGCCAGGACCGGCGTATCGAGTCGCACATCATCGAGCCGCGGGACGGAATCGACGCCCACGATGCGCAGGAGCTCGAGACCACCGTACGCGAGCGCGACGCCGACCATTCCGGCGATGAGCGCAAGCACGGCGCTTTCCGCCAGCAGTTGCGTCACGATGCGACCGCGCGACGCGCCGAGTGCGGAGCGGACCGCGATCTCGCGGCGGCGCGCCGCGGCACGCGCGAGCTGCAGATTGGCCGCGTTGGCGCATGCGATGATGAGCACGAAGCCCACGACGCCGAGGAGGACGAGCACCGCCTTCCTGAACTGGGTGCCGATGATCGTCTCGGGCACCGGGAGAGCGTTGACGGTCCACCCCGTGTTCGACGCCGGAAAGCTCTCGGAGAGGCGCGACGAAACGACGTCGAGCTCGAGCCGTGCGCGATCGAGCGACACGTTCGGCGCCAGGCGCGCGAGCACCCGGAGATAACGGTTGGCGTGATCATTGGACGCGCCGGCGAGCGAGAGCGGCGTCCACAGCAGCGCAGGCGAGCCGGGGAGGAAGAATCGAGGCGGCATGACGCCGATGACCCGATGGCTTCGACCATCGATCGTCAGGTCGCGCCCGATGATGCTGCTGTCACGTCCGAAGCGTGTCACCCAGCTTTCGTGCGCGAGCAGGGCGACCGGCGCCGCGCCGGGGCGTGCGTCCTCGTCGCCGATCGCGCGGCCGAGGGCAGGGCGTGCGCCGAGCAGCCGGAAGATGTCCGCGGTGACGGCGGCGACCTCGATCGCCTCCGGGGTGTCCCCCCGGGTGAGCACCGCTTCGCGCTGTCGCTCGAACGCCCCCATCTCCGAGAAGGAACGCGACTGCGCCTTCCACTCGGCGTAGTCCGCGGGTGAGACGGAGAAGAACTCGAGGTTGCGACCCGCGTTCTTCGACCAGAGTCGAACGAGCGCGTCAGCATCGCGATACGCGAGCGGGCGCAGGAGCACGCCGTAGGCGACACTGAAGACGGCGGTCGTCGCACCGATGCCGATCGCCATCGTGAGGATGACGGCGAGGCTGAACCCGCGGTTCACGCGAAGCATGCGCAGCGCGTAGCGCAGTTCGCTTCTCATCGCGTCCCACCGAAGCGTGCGGGCCCTGCGTGCGACGCGGCGGCTGCCGAGATCGTGGCACTCGCGGCGGATTCCCTCGACATCGCCGAAGCGCTCTCTCGCGAGATGCTCGGCGTCGTCCGACGGGTGGCCGGCGCGCCGGTATTCCTCGGCGCGCATGGCGAGATGAAACGCGAGCTCGTCGTCGAGATCCGCGCGCGGGTTCGCTTCCCAGAAGCGGCGGTAGCGCTGCCAGAGCGGCTCCCTTGCCATGATGACCTCCTCATGCGGTCTGCGGACGCGACGCGCCCAGTACCTTCGCGATGGCATCGGCGAACCGGTTCCAGCTGTCGGCCTCGGCGCGGAGCGACTGCCGTCCGCGTGCGGTCAACGAGTAGAACTTGGCGCGGCGATTGTTTTCGGACACCCCCCACTCGGCCTCGATCATCTCCTTGTCCTCGAGTCGGTTCAACGCCGGGTAGAGCGACCCTTCCTCGACGCGGAGGGCATCGTCGGTGACCGTCTGGATCGACCGTGCGATGCCGTAGCCATGCATCGGGCCCCAGGAGAGGGTCTTGAGAATGAGGAGCTCAATGGCTCCGCGCTTGAACTCGAGGTCGGGCGGCATGGTCTCCCTGTTCAGATCAAGGGGAGACGATACAACACCTTCCCTAGATCTGCAAGGGGAGGTTGCCTGCTATCATCTGCGCGTCCGAGACCGCATCATCGGCGCTCCCCGTGCCGAGGTGCTCGATGAAGTGGATCCTCGTCGTAATCGGCGTCATCGCGGTGGCGATCGCGATCGTCGTCGCGATCGGCTACTCACTCCCGGTAGCGCACACTGCCCAGCGCTCCGTGACACTGCGTGCGTTGCCGGAGACGGTGTGGGCCGCGATCACGGACGTCGCGGCGTTTCCCACATGGGGCACCGACATCACCGCTGTCGAGCCATTGCCGCCCGTAAACGGCCTTCCCGCGTGGCGGGAGGTCCAGAACGGTGATCGGATCACGTACAACGTGACGCGTTGGACGCCGCCGGTTTCGATGGTGTCCTGGATCGCGGACAAGGGCCTCCCCTTCGGCGGAGAGTGGGAGTACGAGCTCGCGCCGGATGGTTCGGGGACACGCCTCACGATTACGGAGCGCGGCGAGGTCTACAACCCAGTGTTCAGGTTCGTATCACGCTTCGTCATGGGGCACACCGCCACGATCGACGGGTACGTTGCCGCCCTCCGCCGGAAACTCGAAGGTGCGAACGGCGGCGGCTAGCGGGCTGCGAGCCGACAGCCGGCAGCTGTGCGCTGTCCTTGCGCCGGGCTGGCGCGGAAAAGCGTGCGACGAGCCGCAAGCAGCTTGGCTCTTAGCCCACAGTCAGCCGCCAGCACGTCGCCCCTGACGGCTCATCGCCAAGCTGCTTGCCGCTCGTCGCACGATCTTCCAACTCGACGCGACGCACGGGCAGCGCTCGGCTGACCGCTCTCAGCTCGCAGTAGGGTGTCCCGGTTTTCCGCCCT
>JANPKQ010000257.1:0-1602 GCA_031426115.1 Gemmatimonadaceae bacterium
GTTTCCGCACAAATCCCGCCTATGACCGCACCCAATAATCGCGAACGCATTCTTCCGCGTTTGATCGACGACGAGATCAAGGAATCGTTCATCAACTACTCGATGAGCGTCATTGTTTCTCGCGCGCTGCCTGACGTTCGCGATGGGTTGAAGCCGGTGCATCGCCGCGTGCTCTACGCGATGAACGAGGCCGGCCTGGTACCGGGGCGGCCGTACAAGAAGTCGGCGACTGTGGTGGGCGACGTGCTCGGACGCTATCACCCGCACGGCGACTCGTCCGTCTACGACGCGCTCGTGCGCATGGTGCAGGAGTTCTCGCTCCGGTATCCGCTCATCGACGGCCAGGGCAACTTCGGCTCGATCGACGGCGATCCCGCGGCGGCCTATCGCTACACCGAAGCCCGACTGATGCCGGTGGCGATGGAGATGCTCGCCGACATCGACAAGAACACCGTCGACTTCATCCCCAACTACGACGACCGCCTCGAGGAGCCGACGGTCCTGCCGTCGGGCATCCCGAACCTCGTCGTGAACGGATCGACGGGCATCGCGGTCGGCATGGCGACCAACATCCCGCCGCACAACCTCCGCGAAGTCATCGCCGCGATCCTGCACCTGATCGACAACCCCGACGCGCCGGGCGACCTGCGGAAGTTCATCAAGGGCCCCGACTTCCCGACTGCCGGTTTCATCTACGGCAAGCAGGGCATCAAGGATTACCAGGAGACCGGTCGCGGCCGCATCGTGATGCGCGCCCGTGCCGTGATCGAGGAGAAGGAATCGTCGAGCAAGGCGCAGATCGTCGTCACCGAGGTGCCGTACCAGGTCAACCCGGACAAGCTGCTGCTCGACATCGTCGACCTGGTGAAGAACGGCAAGCTCACCGGCATCAGCGACCTGCGGAACGAGTCGAACAAGGAAGGCATCCGCCTCGTCATCGAGCTGAAGCGGGATGCGATCCCGCGCGTCGTGCTGAACCAGCTATACAAGCACACGCAGATGCAGACGACGTTCGGCGTCATCATGCTCGCGCTGGTGCCCGACGCACAGACGCGCCAGCTGGTGCCGAAGATCATGCCGCTGAAGGAGATCCTTCAGCACTACATCACCCACCGGCATGAGGTCATCGTCCGCCGCGCCCAGTTCGAGCTGGACAAGGCGCAGGAGCGCGAGCACATCCTCGAGGGCCTCAAGATCGCCGTCGACAACATCGACGCGGTCATCAAGGTCATCCGCGGTGCCGAGGACACGGCGTCGGCGAGTGCCGAGCTGCAGAAGAAGTTCAAGCTCTCCGAGCGGCAGGCCGAGGCGATCCTCAACATGCGCCTCGCCAAGCTGACCGGCCTCGAGATCGAGAAGCTCGAGGAAGAGCTGCGCGAAGTCCGCGCCACGATCAAGGCCCTCAAGAGCCTCCTCGGCTCCAAGGCCGAGCGCATGGCGCTGCTCAAGAGCGAGCTGGATGACGTGAACAAGCGCTTTGGTGACGCCCGACGCACGGAGATCACGAGCGACGAGGGCGAGTTCACGATCGAGGACCTCATCGCCGACGAGGAGATGGTCGTCACGATCTCACACTCGGGCTACATCAAGCGCACCACCGTG
>JANPKQ010000258.1:0-3749 GCA_031426115.1 Gemmatimonadaceae bacterium
CCGGATGGTGCTGACCGAGGGTGGATCCCTCGTGGGGCTCGGCCTCGCGCGCGGCGTCGTCGGTGCACTGACGCTGTCACGACTGATGCAGGGACTGCTGTTCGGTGTGGCGCCGCATGACCCGATGACGCTCGTCGGCGTCGCCGTGCTCATGGCGGCCGTGGGTGTTGGTGCGTGCTGGGTCCCGGCGGTGCGGGCGGCGCGGATCGATCCGGGCGTCGCGCTCCGGGCGCAGTAGGCGACCGCCTCCTTTACCGCCGCGGCGGAGGTAGCGACACCCGCCGCCGAATCTCGAGCGCGCGCGGGTTGAGGGAATCGATGGCGAGCGCGCGCGATATGCTCGCTTCCGCGTCGCGTGCGTTGCCCGCGACTTCGTACGCCCGTGCGAGCGCGGCATGCGCGGCGGGTGAACGCGGAAACACCTCGGTGCTCAAGCTGAACAACGCGATCGCATCCTGTGTTCGGCCGCGATGGAGCACGGCGCGGGCGACCTGCTCGAGCTCCCATTCGGCGTCGCGCAGTGTATCGGGATGCTGCGCCGCGAGTGCGCGAATCCGCGCAATCGTCGGAGCGACGCCTTCCCGGGCGAACCGCGTCAGGGCCGCGTCGTGTGTCGTGATCCGCCCGAAATCGGTGTCCCATCCGGTGACCTCCAGCGTGATGTCCACGCTGTCGGCCATGGTCGCGCTCCGGATGGCATCGAACCAGTCGTTGTACCGGCTTCCGCCAAGGATGCCGAAATCCTTTCGGGCGACGCGCAGGGCCCCGGATGCGACCAGCAGCGTCGAGCCATGAGGATCCTCGATCAGGGGCTGTGGCCGCCCGAAGGGGATCGCGACGTCGCGCGTGATCCCGTGCATCGTCAGGGCGCCGGTGGCGACGAACCCACTGCCCTTCGCAGCGATTCGGCTGCTGCGAAACACGATCGATGGGTACTTCGCCGCATCGGAGAAATCGGGGCTCAGGAGGTGCTCATCGCGGTGTGCGGAGCCGGTGGCGAGGCTCTTCACGCCGATCACCACCGTCACCGCCGAGGCCCCGGGATCTCCGGCCACATACGCGATGGTGCCCCGAATGTCACTGAAGCGACCTCGCACCGGGTGACCGAGGAACCCGATCGAGAAGCCAACGTCGGAGTGACCGGCATCGATCCGGAACTCGCGCACTGACGGGCCCGCGCCGGGGGCCTGAGCGAAGGTGTGCGCTGGCGCGAGCAGCGTCGCGAGCGCGAGGGCAGTGGCGGTATGCATTGAGTGCTCCATCGCAGGTGAGATTCGCAGTCAGCGGTCGGTGATGATGAACTCCCGGAAGCCCTTCCCCGGCTGGGCCGCGTCCACGCGTACGCGCATGCCGAGTCCATCGGACTTTCGTACCCAGTAGCTGCGCGTTCCCGCCGCGGTGGCGATTCGCATCTTCCAGCAGTCACAGGGCCCCGCTGGCAGCGCGACGCGCTCGGTTCCGGTCACCTCGAGGGTCGAGGAATACAGGACGTCGTAGCTGCGGACCGCCCAGCCCACGATCGAGATGCTGCCGCGCCACGACGGCCCGAGCTCGACGGCGCCAAGGAAGAAGGGCGCAAGCGCGTCGGTGGTGTAGGGCCCGTACGCAGAGGGCAGGCGCTGCGCGAAGGCGCGGTGCACGCCGCCATCGGTGTTCATGTCGCCGAAGACGCTGTCGCCGGTGAACCGCTGGCGGATGGTGATCTGGCTGAACCGAAGGTACGGACTGACGTGAACGGAGCGGGCGAGGGGTGCCAGGTTGTCGCGCCGGACCCAGAGGGTCTCGGCCTCCACACGGAGGCCACCGTCTTCCGGTGCACGCATCGTTGCGTGATAGTCGATGCGCCATGCGGCCATCCCCTGGTAGGTCGCTGGCGAGAGCTCGGTACGGCCCTGGCCATCGACAGTGATGCGGCCCGTCGAATCCACCCAGCGTGATTCGAACATCACACGGGTGGGCCGAAGCCGCGTCCCGTCGATTCCCGAGATGGGCGGAACGGCTGGACGCGCGGGCAGCTCGCTCGCGTAGGCCGTCCCGGGAAGGAATCCCGCACTGACGAAGAGGTCATGCAGTGTGAACAGCGAGTCTGCGCCCGCATCGGCCGGAGCGGTCGCGACGGATTGCCGATCGTCCACGGCACGTATGGCGAGGGCCGCGCCCGTGATGGCGAGAAGCACAACTGCCGCGACGCGGATCATTGGCGTCGGCGCGCGTCGGTGTGAGTCGGCCGTGGGCAGGATTGCCCGCACTCCCTCCGCCCGTTCGGCGAGCACACGCGCGAGGACCGATGGCGGTGCGGATGGAACGTCCACTCGCTTCGCGGCTGCGCTCACGTCGCGCTGGAACTCCACGGCGGTACGGCAGCGGGGACATGTCAGCAGGTGCGCAGCGGTCGAGCTGGCGTCAGGGGGGCTTGCCTCGCCATGCGCGAAGCGCCCGAGTGCCGCCGCGGAGGGGTGGAACAGGAAGCGTCTCATGTTGATGGGACCAGTGTGCGGCGAAGTGCCTTGAGGGCGCGGTGCAGGCGGACTTCCGACGCCGCGGGCGATATCTCGAGGAGGTCGCTGATCTCGGCGTGAGAGTATCCCTCGATCTCGCGGAGCACGAACACCGCACGGAGGGACTCCGGAAGCGCATCGATTGCCGCGCGAACGGCGACGAGGTCATTCAGTCGAGTCGCGTTGCGCGAGTCGGCGGGCTCCGGTCCCGCATCGATCGCGACTTCGCGCGACCGGCCGCGCCTTCGCAATCGCGTCAGCGCGACCCGCGCCGTGACGCGCTTGAGCCAGCTCTCGAGCGCTCCCTGCTCGTCGTAACGGCGCAGCGCCTCGGGCAGGCCAAGAAAAACGTCGTGCAGGACATCCTCGGCGTCCGCCGTCGAGCCCGTGAGCCGGTAGGCGAGCGCCATGAGGGCGTTCGCATGTCGTGCATACAGCTCGGCCAGCGCCTCGGGCGAGGCCTGGCGCGCGCGGGCAACGAGCTCGGATTGTGACAGCGAGGAGGGCGACGGCATCGGCATTGTGAGCCTAACGCCGGCCGCTCCGGAAAGCTTACATGTCGGAGTGAAACCTACTGCTTCTTCGTCGCCTGGGCACGGATCCGCTCTTCCTGTGCGCGCAGCTCCGGGGTGTACGCGGCGCCGAAATCCTCAGCCTCGAAGACCTGGCGAATCTCGATCTCCCCGCGATCGAAGGGAACGCGCTTCATCCATTCGATCGCCTCGTCCTTCGACTTGACCTGAATCATCCAGAAGCCGGCGACGAGCTCTTCCGTTTTGGCGAAGGGTCCGTCGAGAACGGTCCGGCTCTTTCCGGCGTACCGGATACGCGAGCCCTTCGAGCTCGGGTGCAGTCCCTCGCCAGCCAGCATGATGCCGGCCTTCACGAGCTGTTCGTTGAACTGGCCCATCTCGGTCAACTCCTTTTCGGTCGGCATCTGGCCGGCTTCGGACTCGGCGCTGGCCTTGACGAGAATCATGAAACGCATTGGCAGCAATTCCGACGGGGTAGGGTTCAGTGAGGTCGCTGGTGTCGGTCTGGATCGACTGACTCCTTCCAGCCTCTATCTACACGTCGATCGGGGACCGGTGAAGTCGCCACCGTTACGAAAACTGCTTTTCAGGGGGGAGTTGGAATCGTCGCGAACCGGGGAGCACCCGGCAATGTGCATCCCCTTTGCCTGGACCAGTCCGCACCCCGCTCTCGCCGGGCGCGCCGGACGGAAGTACCTTCTGGGCAGGTTCGATCGAG
>JANPKQ010000259.1:0-4588 GCA_031426115.1 Gemmatimonadaceae bacterium
TCCTCGCGGTGGCAGAAGATGTCGGGCTGATGGTGCACCGCGCGATCGGCCAGGGCGCATCAGTGCTGCTCGAGGGTGCGCAGGGATCGATGCTCGATGTCGATCACGGGACGTATCCGTACGTCACATCGAGCAGCACGACATCCGGCGGCGCCGCCATCGGCGTCGGGATCGCCCCTACGGCGATCAAGGCGGTGCTCGGCGTCGTGAAGGCCTACACGACGCGCGTGGGGAACGGACCGCTGCCGACCGAGCTCGACGATGTCCTCGCCGATCGGATGCGCACGCTCGGCAACGAGTTCGGCGCGACGACCGGCCGTCCGCGCCGGTGCGGCTGGTTCGATGCCGTGGTGGTGCGATATGCCGGCCGGGTGAACGGGCTGTCCGACCTGGCGGTGACGAAGCTCGACGTGCTCGACACGCTCGATCGGATTGCGATCTGCACGGGCTACGAAGTGAATGGGGATGTGTTCACCGAGTTTCCCGGCGATCTGCAGATGCTCGAGCGTGCCGTCCCTCGCTATGAATGGTTCGATGGCTGGCAGCAGCCGACGCAGGACGCGCGCACGCTCGACGAGCTGCCGCGAGCGGCCCGCGCCTACCTCGACCGGATCGAGACGCTCGTCGAGGCGCCGATCTCGTTCGTCAGCGTCGGTACGCGCCGGGACCAGATCATCGGCCGCGCGGATTGACGGTGCCCTTGCAGCGGACGACATGATTCCCATGACGGGACGGTTTCTGAAGAGCCGGAAGGAAGGACATGAAGAAACGAAGCACATGAAGAGCACCGGCTCGGCCTGCGAGGTGTAGCCTCGCTCAATGATAGGAACCGTTTGAAGATGCGCACGACGCTGGTGATCGAAGAGAGATTGGGAACGGTGTCCGAACGCCGTCTTCATGTGCTTCAGTTCTTCATGCTCTTCCTTTCGGCTTTTCAAAGATCTGAAGTCTGGCCGAAGCCCCGGCTCGGCGCGCAATCGTTGTCGGCGACTCCCGATCCCTCCCAACCCCGTTTCGCTCCCTGATGCCCCAGCCTGATGTGATGGACAAGCTCGTGTCGCTCTGCAAGCGGCGCGGTTTCATCTTCCAGTCGTCGGAGATCTACGGCGGGACGGGATCGGTGTGGGACTACGGTCCGCTCGGGGTGGAGCTGAAGAAGAACGTGAAGGAGCGGTGGTGGAACGCCATGGTACGGTCGCGCGACGACATCGAAGGGCTCGACGCAGCCATTCTCATGCATCCGAAGACGTGGGAGGCCAGCGGACACGTCGCGGGGTTCACCGACCCGCTCGTCGAGTGCCGCAACTGCAAGCGCCGCTTCCGCGCGGATGATGGGAGCATCAAGGGTGTGCCCGGCACGCCCGAGGTGCAGTGCCCGGTGTGCGGGGCGAAGGGGACGTTGGGCGAGGCGCGCCAGTTCAACCTGATGTTCCGGACGTTCATGGGACCCGTCGAGGACACGGCCGCGGTCGTCTACCTGCGTCCTGAGACAGCCCAGGGGATCTACGTCAATTTCCTCAACGTCCAGCAGTCCACACGACAGAAGGTCCCGTTCGGGATCGCCCAGATCGGCAAGGCGTTTCGCAACGAGATCACGCCCGGGAACTTCATCTTCCGGACGCGCGAGTTCGAGCAGATGGAGATGCAGTTCTTCGTCGATCCTGCGGGCGATCACATGCAGTGGTTCGAGTACTGGAAGGGCGAGCGCATGAAGTGGCACACGGAGCTGGGCCTCGCGGCGAACCGCCTCGAGTTCCACCAGCACACCGAGAAGGAGCTGGCGCACTACGCACGGGCCGCGTTCGACGTGCAGTTCGACTTCGGCGGAACGCTCGGCTTCCAGGAGATCGAGGGCGTCCACCATCGCGGTGACTTCGACCTCACCCAGCACCAGAAGTTCTCCGGCAAGAAGCTGGAATACTTCGATCAACCGAACAACCGCCGCTTCGTCCCGTTCGTCGTCGAGACGTCGGCGGGTGCTGATCGCACGACGCTGGCGCTGCTCGTCAACAGCTATCGCGAGGAGACCGTCGCCGGCGAGGACGAGGGGCGGACGGTGCTCGCGCTCCATCCCTCGCTTGCGCCGATCAAGGCGGGGATCTTCCCGCTCGTGAAGAAGGACGGAATGCCGGAGATGGCGCAGCGGATCGCGGGCGACCTCCGGAAGCGCTTCCCCATCTTCTACGATGAGTCGGGCGCCATCGGCCGCCGGTACCGACGGCAGGATGAAGTCGGCACGCCGTTCGGGATCACCGTGGACGGTCAATCGATCGCGGACGGAACGGTGACGATCCGCGACCGTGACACGCTGCAGCAGGAGCGCGTGGCGGCGGACCAGCTCCTCTCCGTCATCGCCGGGCGCCTCGCCTCGTGACTCGCGGCGACGCCCACTCGCATTGCCGCGCAACGCGCGCGCGTCGGGCGTTCGGATCGGGGTGAGTGCCTGGACGATCGGGCGAGTGCGTGCCTCCGGAGAGGCGTATCTCCGGGAGCTCGGCCATGCCCGCGTCCTCGCCCTCCGCGGCCGCGCCGCGCCCGCACCCGCCGAGATCCGCCTGCGCCACGCCTTCGAGCTGGGGCGTGATGCGCTCGACGTCGTGCTCGAACAGGCGGATCTCTCGGGCCCCGACTCGCCCGAGGCTCGCTCGGCCCGCGTCCTCCTGACCCTGCTCATCGAGCTCGGCGCCGCTGACACGTGCGCGCCGATGAACGAGTGGATCGGGCGGTGGATGGCCAGTGCGATCGTGCACACCGACGACGGCCGAGCCGTGCCGTTCGCGGAAGTGGACTCCATCATCGCCAAAGAACGGGATCGGGGGGCGCGGATCCATCTCGATTCCGCACGCGCCGCGCTCATGGAGCGCGACTTCCTCCCGACGATGCGCGAGCGTACGGCGCGGGAGCGCGATGCCATCGAGTCAGCGGGGATCGGCGACTCGATGCTCGAAGTCGCCGCGCGACTCGGCGGCGTGGATTTCGCCGCGCTCGGTGCAGTGGTCCGCGACGCGCTCTCCCGGAGCGCGGACGCGTGGCGCGACAGCCTTGGTGAGCGACTGCATCGCCAGTCCGGCATCGATGTGGACGAGGCGCACCCGGCTGACCTGGCGGCGGCCGTGAGTCTCGCGGAATTCGACGGCGCGTTTCCCCGGTCGCTCCGGTCGCTGGCGATGCGCCGGCTCGTTGCCGAGATGGGGCTCGACCCGGACGCCGGTGGCCGCCTGCGGATCGAGACCGCGCTCGCGCCGACGGCACGTGCCGCGTCGGCCGTCCCCGTGGATGTCCCCAAGGCCGTGCACATCATGCTGGGTACCGACGACGGATTTCATGGCTACCGGCGCGCATTCCAGGCACTCGGCCATGGGCTCCGACTCGTTCATGTTCCCGGTGACGCGCATTTCGAGCATCGCTGGCTCGGTGATCGCGCGGTGAACCGGATGGGCGCACTGTCCCTGCGACTCGTGCTCCTCGATCAGGGTTGGCTCATGCGCTACGCGGCGTTGACTCGCGGTGAGGCCGAGACGATCGGACGGCGCGCCGCGCTGGCAGCGCTGTACGAGCTGCGTCATGCGCTCGCGACGCTCCGCTATCACATCGAGGCGGTGGACAGCGGCCTCGCCGCGGGCGGCACCGTGGAGCTGTACGTGGAAACGATCGGAGCGGCGATCGGGGTGCGTCCGCGCGCGTCGGATGCCCTCCTGCGCGCACCGCCGTTACTGCATCCGGCCGCCCGCGTGCAGGCGTGGTTGGGTGCATCGGTGCTCTCCGACAGTCTCGTCGAGCGGTTCGACGTGGACTGGTACCGGAATCCGAGTGCGGGCCCGTGGCTGGTCGATGGCCTCTTCGCGCCGGCCGTCGGCGAGCTCATGGCCGAGGTGGTGAAGGGCGCGACGGGTCGCGAGCCTACCCTTGGCCCGTACATCGCGCGCCTCGAGCGGGTGCTCTCGTCGTGATGCCGCCCGCACGAACGCGAAGAGTGCCGCTCCCGCCAGCCCGGGGTGGCGGACGGCAGGGCCCGCCAGCATTTTTCGCGCAGCCGGGGCCGCAGGTGCTCTGCTCTGGCGGACCCGCCCGCCACCGATAGCGTCCGTTCCGCTCCGAACCGTCGTTCGCGTTCCCCACCCGGACTCCCAAGGCACATGCCGAAAGATCCCACCAGCGAGTTCGCGTCAGCGTCGAGTGCGGCCGGCGGTGGAGCCGGCGTCGCTCACCCGAACTACGCGGTGACGGGCGACACCAGCTTCTTCGGCCACCCGCGCGGACTGGCGACGCTCTTCTTCACGGAGTTCTTCGAGCGGTTCAGCTACTACGGCATGCGGGCGCTGCTGGTGCTGTACATGACAGCGGCGCTCGCTGACGGGGGACTCGGCTTCGACACGGTCACGGCCGGCGCGATCTACGGGATGTACGGGGCGGGCGTGTATCTGCTCGCGCTGCCGGGCGGGTGGATCGCCGACAAGCTCATTGGCCAGCGCCGCGCGGTATTCGTCGGCGGCGCCATCATCGCTCTCGGGCACTTCAGCCTCGCCCTCGACAACGTCGCGACCTTCTTCGCCGGGCTCGTGCTGATCGTCATCGGTACCGGCCTGCT
>JANPKQ010000260.1:0-2752 GCA_031426115.1 Gemmatimonadaceae bacterium
ACGAGGTCGGCGCGCGGCCGCCGGGGCCCACGCGGGGCGACCAGCGGACCGCAGCCTCCCAGCGCCACACCGAGCGCAGCCGCCGCCCCCGTCTCGAGAAACGTCCGTCGATTCACCGACTCCTCACTGGATCCATGCACCGCCGCACCGTGCGGCTGGGCCGTACGCGTGCGGGGAACAGAGCGGGCGCAGCACGGCTTTGCAAGAGGGGGCAGCGCGACGGCGAGAATAGCTTGACATCAAGTATCTTGACGCATAGCTTGTTGTCATGAGCGAGACGAGCGGCGTACACACCTGGTTGATCCTGTGGAAGGCGGCGCGTGCAGTGGAAGCGCGCGCACACCGGAGCATCGAGGGCACAGGGCTGTGCGCCAGCGACTTCGCCATCCTCGAGACGCTGCTGCACAAGGGGCCGCTGCCGGTGAACGTCATCGGCAGGAAGGTGCTGCTGACGACCGGCTCGATCACCACCGCCGTGGATCGCCTCGCCGAGCGCGGATTCGTCGCCAGGAAGGATGACCCCGCTGACCGGCGCGTTCGCCGCGTCGTGCTGACGGCCAGGGGACGCAAGCTCATCGAGCCGGCATTCGCGGCACACGCGGCCGACCTGGACGGGGTCGTAGCCGTCCTGTCGCGCCAGGAGCGCGCGACCCTCGTGTTCCTGCTGCGAAAGCTCGGCAAGGGCGTCGAGGCGCGCACTGACGGCGCCGACACCTTCGATGATGTGGAGGACACCGCATGACACCCACACTCCGCCTTACCGGCGTCCACCACGTGAGCGCGGTGACCGCGCACATCGATCGGACGCACGATTTCTATACCCAGGTGCTCGGACTCCGGCCCGTCATCAGGACGGTGAACCAGGATGCGCCGACGATGTATCACCTGTTCTTCGGCGATGGCGCGGGAACTCCCGGGTCCGACATGACGATGTTCGACATCCCGAACGCCGCTCCGGAGCGCCGCGGCAACAACAGCATCTCGCGCAGCGCATTCCGCGTCCGTGGCGAGCCGACGCTCCGCTGGTGGGCGGCGCGGCTCGAGTCGTTCCGGATTTTCCACGCGCCAGTGGGCACGCGCGACGGCCGCCTCGTCCTCGACTTCGAGGACCTCGAGGGAACCCAGCTGTCGCTCATCGACGATGGCGGCGTCGGCGACGCATTCCCGTGGACGGAGAGTCCGGTGCCGGCCGAGCACCAGATCCGCGGACTCGGCTACACGACGATCACCGTACCCGACCTCGAGCCCACGCACCAGTTCCTCACCGAGGCCCTGGGGCTGCGCCATGACCATTCGTACGAGGGTGCGGGCGAACAGAGGCACCGCGTCCACGTCTACGCCATTGGCGACGGCGGCGCGCACGCGGAGGTGCACGTCGTCATCCGTCCCGACCTTCCTCGCGCGCGTCATGGCGCCGGCGGCGTGCATCACATTGCGCTCCGCGTTCCCGATGCCCAGCCGATGACGGAGTGGGTCGCGCGGCTCGATGCGTTCGGGTATGGGAACAGCGGGATCGTGGACCGCCACTACTTCACATCCGCATACGTCCGCGAGCCGAACGGCGTGCTCTTCGAGCTCGCCACCGACGGGCCGGGCTTCGATGTCGATGGGCCAATCGACGGCGAACGGCTTTCACTGCCTCCGTTCCTCGAGCCTCGCCGCGCCGACATCGAGTCGCGGCTCAAGCCACTGACCAGCACGAAGCTCGCCCACGCCTGACGGCGCGGCGGCGACGGGAGACACCATGGACCTGCAGGGCATTCACCACCTCACCGCGATCTCGGCAAAGATCCGCGACAACCACCACTTCTACACGCGCACCCTCGGCATGCGGCTCGTGAAGCGATCGGTGAACCAGGATGACGTCAGCGCGTACCACCTGTTCTATGCCGATGCGAAGGGAACGCCGGGGACGGACCTCACCTTCTTCGACTGGCCCGTGGACCGCGAGCGGAGAGGCACGCGCGCGATCACGCGCACCAGCCTGCGTGTGTCAGGTAGCGACGCGCTGTCGTGGTGGGGCCACCACCTCCGCGAGAGTGGCGTTCCGACGAAGCCCATGGCGGAGCGGGACGGCCGGCTGACGCTCGACTTCGAGGATCCGGAGGGTCAGCGGCTCTCGCTGGTGGATGATGGCGGCGCGGGTGAGGCCCACCCCTGGGAGAACAGCCCGGTGCCGGCAGCACACCAGGTTCGCGGGCTCGGACCGATCAACATCAGCGTGCCGGCGCTCGGGCCGACGGATGCGATCCTTCGCAAGGTCAACATGCGTCCGGCGCGAGAGTACACACACCCCGAGGACACGCGGCATCGGGTGCACGTCTACGAGATGGGGCCGGGCGGTCCTGGCGCGGAGCTGCATGTTGCCGTCCAGCCGGACCTCCCGGTGACGCAACCGGGAGCCGGCGGGGTGCACCACGTCGCCTTCCGGACACCCGATGCCGACTACGACGCCTGGGCGGATCGGCTCAATTCCCAGCGCATCCCCAACAGCGGGAAGGTGGATCGCTACTGGTTCAGGAGCCTCTACTTCCGCGAGCCGAACGGCATCCTGTTCGAGATCGCCACCGAAGGACCGGGATTCTCCGTGGATGAAGATGAGGCGACGCTTGGCGAGAAGATCGTGCTCGCACCCTTCCTCGAGCCCCGCCGGAACGAGATCGTCGCACAGCTGAAGCCGATCGACTGAACGCACCGTGGGCATGCCGGCCACTCCGGCCGTGCGCCCTGCTTCCAACCGTTGTCCAACCGA
>JANPKQ010000261.1:0-25172 GCA_031426115.1 Gemmatimonadaceae bacterium
GCCACGACTCGCGGACGCCACGGGTCGTGGCTGATCCTGCGACGTGCTGCGTGCACGACTGGGCGCGAAGGCGCTCGAACCGCGCTTCGGCCACGACCGACGCGACCGTCAGTCGCTGGGATCCGCCCATCATCTTCATCACGGCAGCCGCAGAGCTCATCGTCGCGAGGACGCCGACGGTGAACAGCATCACCGCGACCATGAGCTCGATCAGCGTGAAGCCGGTACGCGCGGCCGCCGCCCGGCGCCCCCGCATCGGACGACGTTCCGAAGGATTGTGAACGGAGATCATGCGCATTTCCTCGTGCTGATCATTCCGAGACCGGTGACGCAGACCGTGTCGGCTCCGGTGGAGTTCGAGACGATGATGCGTGGTGCGGGAGTGACGAGCCGCGAAAAGCCGCGCGGGTCGAACGAGATGGTGTCCTTCGTCAGCGTGATCGTCACGCCGTGGCGTGCGTTCAGGTTGAGCGGCGCCCCGTACTGGACGATCGTGCCGGATGAGTCCGTGAGGATCTTGATGTTGTTGCCGTTGCGGACGAACATCGTTGCCCTGCTCCGCTGCACCGCTCCGGCGCGTGCGCGGTACAGGTACGACGCCGCCTCACGTGCTGCGGCCTGTCTCGAGCTCTGGCTCCAGGTGCGCGTTATCGGCTTTGCCACCGCCACCGTGAGCACGCCCACGATCACCATGACCACGATCAGCTCGAGCGTGGTGAAGCCGCGGCGGATCGCCGTGTTCGCTCTGCTGCGGGATACGGGGAATGACATGGGGGTGGTCGCCTTGGCAACGTTGAAGGGTTGTTGGGTCCGGTTTGCAGGTGTCCCTAAGGCGAAAGCCGTACCGTTTCTGTGCACTTTTAAGTTATTGTCACATAATAGGTTATCTTTATGTGTCACTGCTCGATCGGTCGAATAGCCCGGCGTGCCTCCGACAAGGAGGCAACATGCCCGAAAAATCACTCTGCCGGCAACTCTTGCCCGGGGGGCGCGCTTTCGCCGATAGATCGTGTCGTCGGTCGGTGCTGGCACCGCGGCGTGACCATCGCTCGCGGAGGGGAGTTGCGGCCGTGGACGCTCCGCGAGCCCAGATGAGTAAGCAGGCGGCTCACCCTCGGCATCACATCCGGACGCGCAGCCTGTTGCACTTCTTCGGAGAGTCGCTGATGCCCCGGTCCATCGTTCTTGCCATGCTGCTGACGCCAGGTCTCGCGACCGCGCAGCATCCGCTCCAGCGCCCGATCGACGCCGTCGTGATGCGCTTTGATGGCACCCAGCCGGTTGTCGGATACACGCTTCGCGTGGATGGAGCGGACCTCTCCGGGTTCGATGTCGAGGTGCGCATTCGCAACGCCCGCGACACCGTCATGCTCGCGATGGCGGCGCATCCGGAGTACGACGATCGCTACTGGCGCTTCGTGCAGGCGATGCATGTCGAATCTCCGCGCGGAAGCGCCAGCGTCACCCGCATCGACAGCGCGCTGTGGCGTGTCGTCGCTCGCGGTGGCGAAAGCATGGTGCGCTACCGGATCCAGCTGCCGCCACCCGAGCCGGCGCCGCGCGCGGCCTGGCGTCCCTTCCTCGACTCCGCCGGCGGGCTCGTCGGCGGACCGCACGCGTTCATGTATCTCGTCGGGGCGCCGCTGATCCCGTCGCACATCGCGGTGGACGTCCCCGCAGGCTGGAGCATTGCGACGGGCCTCGAGCCGACGGCGGACCCAACCATCTTCTTCGCGCCGAGCGCGGAGATCCTGATCGATTCGCCGCTGCTGGTCGGGAGGTCGAGGAGCTGGCGGTTCGTCGTGGACGGGGTTCCGCATCGCGTCGTCTACCTGTCCAACGGGGCCGGCCCGGTTTCAGCGCCGGCCTTCGACACCACGGCATTCGTCGATGGGATCGAGCGTGTCGTTCGGCAGGCGGTCATCCTTTTCGGGCGAGCGCCGTATCGGGAGTACACCTTCCTCTATCGCGACAACGCCTTCGGGGGTCTCGAGCATTTCAACTCCGTGACCCTCGGCGCCCCGTCGACGACCCTCGCGGCGAATCCCCACGCCGACATCGAGGAGATGACGCACGAGTTCGTGCATACGTGGAACCTCATGCGCCTGCGGCCTGTGGAGCGTGGCGGGCTGAGCTACACGCAGGCGGGTCGGTCCACCGGCCTGTGGTGGAGCGAGGGGCTGACGATGTTCTACGCCGACCTGCTTCCACGGCGCGCAGGGATTGCGTCGTACGACTCGACGCGGATCGCGCACCTCGAGTCGGGGATCGCCCAGTATCTCGCCAATCCCGGGAACGTCGCGGTGTCGCCGGAGCGTGCCAGCTTTGCGGAGTACGGAGGGCAGCCCGGATCGCTCGGCGACTACGACCCCAGCGTGCATCTCCAGGGAGAGATGATCGGGGCGATGCTCGACCTCATCGTGCGCGATGCGACGAACGACCGCCGGACGATTGACGATGTCATGCGGGCGATGATGGCGCGCTTCGCCGGGGAGCGCGGGTTCAGCGGCAGCGACATCGAACGAACCGTGGCGGAGGTGTGCGGGTGCGTCGTGAAGCCGTTCTTCGATGCGCACGTGCGGGGAACGACGCCCATCCCGTTCAACCGGTACCTACGGTCGATCGGCCTCCGGGCGCATGTCGCGTGGCAGCCGGCGCGCACGCGCGAGGGCCGACCGGTGGTGGATCTCTCGATGCATGGCTGGCAGCCCGAGGACGGGGGTGGGCTGAGCCTCATCATCAACAATCCGCGCGGCGCATGGGGACGCGCGGGGCTGCACACGAATGACCGGCTCGTGTCGATCAACGCGGCGCCAGTGCCGACGTGGGGTGACCTGCGACGTGTGCTCGGGGCGGTGGCGATCGGCGACACCGTGCGCGTGCAGGTGCGGCGTGCCTCGGGGCCGTTCACGGCGGTAGTGGTCGGTGCAGGCTTTGACCGACCTGTCGTGCGCATCGAGGAGATCGCGACGGCGACAGAGCGGCAACGGCGGATGCGCGAGCGGTGGAAGTCAGGGGTGCCGTGACCAGCTCGTAGCGGCGAGCGGTGTGCTGGTGAAACCGGGGCGCGCGGAACATCTTCACGCGCACCCGCCGCGGCGTAGGCCCGCGGCAGCACGCCGGAAGGCCGAACATGGAGACGTCGATGCTCATCAACCGCCGCGCTGTCACACGGGTGATGGCTGTGCTCGCGGTCATTGCGAGCGCCCCGGGCGCCGGTGATGCCCAGGCCGGTGCGATCCCGACGCCGGAGTCGGTGTTCGGGTTCCCCGCGGGCGCCGATCGACAGCTCTTCACCTACGACCAGTCGATCGCGTACTTCCGGCGGCTCGCCGAGGCGAGCCCGCACGTGCGGCTCATCGAGGTCGGCCGAACCTCGTTCGGGCGGCCGTGGACCGCGGTGCTCATCTCGTCACCCGCGAATCTCGCGAAGCTCGATGAGCTTCGGCGCATCAACATGCGCCTCGCGCATCCGGAAGGGCTGAGCGACGCGGAGGCACGGCGCCTGGCGCGGGACGGAAAGGCGTTCGTGGACATCAGCGGCGGCCTGCACGCATCGGAGATCGCGGGCTCGCAGCACACGCCACAGCTGGCGTACGAGCTCCTCGCGAACGCAGCGGAACCGGCGAACAGCGCGATCCTCGATGACGTCATCCTGTTCCTCTGGCCATCGATCAACCCCGATGGACAGGACATCGTCGTCGAGAACTGCCGTGCGCGCGACGCGGGCCCGAACGCTCCGCCGATGGAGCTCTACCAGAAGTACATCGGGCACGACAACAACCGCGACAGCTACATGCTCAACGTCGTGGAGTCCAGGGTGATCCAGCGTGTGTGGCGCGAGTGGGAACCGTCGATCATCTACGTGCACCACCAGACCGCACCCTTCCCGACACGGATCTGGCTGCCGCCGTTCGCGGATCCCATCGGTCTCCGCGCGCCGGCCATCATCGGCCGCGAGGTAAACACGATCGGCATGGCGATCGCCCAGGAGCTGGATTCGCGTGGACAGCCCGGGGCGACGCATCAGGGCACGGGCTACGATGCGTGGTACCCGGGCTATCTCGATTACATGCCCCTGTACCAGAACATTGCCGCCTTCTGGACCGAGACGCAGGGGGGCAGTTGCGCGACGCCAATGCGACCGGTCGAGTCGCCGGACGCCCTGCCACCGGAGTTTCGGGACCTGCGGCCGACCACGATGTACGTGAGCCCGTGGCCCGGTGGCACATGGACGCTGCGCAACGCCGTGGACTACATGGTGACGGCGTCGATGGCAACGCTGGGCTATGCGTCGAAGTACCGGGGGGAGTTGCTGTACAACCGCTACCAGGCCGGCCGCAACACGATCCGGAAGTACAGCACGTCGGCACCCTACGCGTACTTCATCCCGCAGGCGCAGCACGATCCCGTGGCACCCGTGGCATTGCTGCGGCGCATGGCCCTGATGGGGGTTCGAGTGAGCAGGGCGGACCGCGACATCGTCCACGACGGCGTGACCTATCCGCGCGGGACCTGGGTCATCCTGATGGACCAGGAGTTCGCCGAGCTGGCGCGCGAGCTGCTCGAAGTCCAGACCTATCCGTCGATGGGCGACGACACTCCGTACGACGCCGCGGGATGGACCCTTCCCTTCCAGATGAATGTCCGCGTCGTCGAAGCGAAGAGCCCTCTCACCCCCGACGTTCGCAGCGGACTGACGCTCGTGCAGGGAACGGCCATCGACTGGCGGACTGCCGCCGATGCGCCGTTCACGATGAACGCCATGGCGGCGGGGATCGTGCCGGCACCCGGGCGCATCAGCGGCAGTGGCCCGATCGTCGTGCTCGACCCGGCGCAGAACAATTCGTTCAAGCTCATCAACCGTGCAGTGGCGGACGGTGCAACACTCCGGTTCGCGTCCGCCACGGCGGCCCGACCCGCGCGCTATCTCCTCAGCGGGGCGGCGCCGGCAAAGGTGAACGTCTGGGCGCACGAGCTCTGGGTGCAGGCGATGCGTGTCGGCGCGAACGCGATACGGGGCGCAACGCGCGCGCCAACCCGGATCGCGCTCTACAAGGCGGCGCCCGGGAACATGGACCAGGGGTGGACCGAGTGGCTGCTGGACACCCATGACTTCACATACACGCTGGTGTCGCCGGTTGACCTGCGCGCGGGCAACCTGGCGTCGCGATTCGATGTGATCATCTTCGCGTCGCAGGGAATCGGTCCGGGCGCGGGCCGCGGCGGACGTGGCGCCGGTGGCGGTGGTGGCGGCGGGGCGGGCGGCACTGGCGCAGGGCGGGCTGGAGGCGCGCCGCCAACCGGCGCTGCTCCGCCTTCGGTGGACGAGGCAACGGCTGCCGTCGATGCGTTCGTCCGAGGCGGAGGCACGGTCGTCGTGTGGAACCAGGGGACGACATCGTTCATCAACGCGTTGCGCCTTCCGGTGCGCAACGTCCTGACGGGCGTGTCGCGCGACGAGTATTTCACCGGCGGGTCGATCATGCAGGTGACGACGGACCCGTCGCACCCGGTGATGGCCGGGATGCCGGAGCGCGCCGACGTGTTCGTGAGCGGCAGCCCCGTGTTCACCACACTCGACGGATTCCAGGGATCAGTGCTCGCGAAGTATCAGAGCGAGGGATCGCCGCTGCGGTCCGGGTTCCTGCGCGGTGAGAAGTACATGCACGGCGGGGCAGCAGCGCTCGACATGAAGCTCGACCGTGGCCACGTCGTCCTCATCGCGTTCCAGCCGCAGTGGCGCGGCCAGCCCACAGGCACGTTTCGCGTCGTGTTCAACTCGGCGTTCTTTGCCGGCGACGTTGCGGCCGGAGCGAAGGGAACACCAGGCTTCTGGGTGCCGCCGACGCCATAGCGCGTCACGCTGCGGGACTACCGGGGACGGACCGGAACGGCGAGCAGCACGACCGGTCCGAGTCGCGCGCCGTCGCGGTGCACGCCGCGGTCGTCGTGCTTCTCCCATTGGCTCGTCGCGACGTAGACGAAGCGGCCCCCCGCCATCGTCCCGATCGTCGGCTCGTCGGCGACAGTGGAGTTCCGGTCGAGCAGATCGGCGCGGCTGATCCTCGTGCCGTCGCTGTCGAGCACGAAGCGCATGATGCGCGCAGGGGACACGCCATTCTGCACGGCGATGATTGCTCCGTCGTGCCACACGATCCCATCGCATCCGAGGGTCGTGGACCCCGCGGCATCATCGACCCGTGTCACCCCACCCGACGCGATATCGAGGCGGAGCAGGCCATGAGAGTAGTCCGCGATGTATACCGCCCGACCATCGGGCGTTGGCGCCACGCCCTGGAGTGAGCGGAACAGCGGGCTTGTGATGGGCTCGAGCCTGTCACCGGTGCTTCGCAGCCGATAGAGCACTGGCTCGCCTGAATCGGAGATGAACACATCGCCGTTGGCACCGATGGCGAGATCTCCGAGCACGTGACCGCGCTGACTGGGGGACAGGTTCCAGCGTCGCTCGATGACACCGTCGGTCATCCGCACCCGGAGCAGCGCCGCGATGGCGGAATCCGCAGGAACGTACCCGTGCATTTGCGGGATCCCGGATGTTGTCACCCAGAGCACGCGTCGCGCCGTGTCGACGCGGACGCCGAGCACGGCGCCAACTCCCGGCAGGTCTCGCGGCCACAGCTCGCGCCAGCTCCCGTCTCCCGCAAGCTCGGCAACGGTCCGATGGCGGACGCTCCCGATGTAGAACCGTTCGGTACGCGCGTCGTAATCGATTCCTTCCGGCCAGAACGTCGTGTCGGGATGCATTCCGGCGACGACACTGCCGACCAACGGCGCCCGGTTCGCGTCGTGCCGCGCCGTCACGGCCGCAAAGAGCGGCAGCAACAACAGTGGTGCGATCGTCCGCTCGGAACGCAGGTCCGCCCCGAGCCCGAGCGCGGCAAGATCCGAGAGCGCCTGGAGGACACCGGATGTATCCGCGACTCTCGCGGCGGCAGTCGCACGGCCCCAGAGGTAGACGGGCTGAATCGGCCACGCCGCCGCAGCGCGCATCGACTCGCGGCTGGCAGTCGCGGCGTCGCCCGTGCGGAGGGCGACAGCGGCGCGAGCCCAGGCGGCACGCGCGACGTTCGCCGAATCCACCGAGGGATGACCCGTCACCTGGGCGACGGACGTGCCCGGCGTTCCTACGACGAGCCCGGTGCCGAGCACGAGCAGAAAACGCCGTCTACCGCCGAATCGAGTCATGGCGTGAGGATGCGG
Organism: Gemmatimonadaceae bacterium; assembly: GCA_031426115.1. Classification (GTDB taxonomy): domain Bacteria; phylum Gemmatimonadota; class Gemmatimonadetes; order Gemmatimonadales; family Gemmatimonadaceae; genus JANPKQ01. Next base: position 7,225 of record JANPKQ010000261.1, read on the forward strand.
CGCGTCGCGACGACCTGCCATACCGGGGGTGCGTATCGCAATTGCCCCACCGATGACACTCCGATAGCATCCCGCCTGCCCCCGGCCCACGCGAGGATGACCGAGCGACAGGATCCGTACGTCTCGCTGCGCAACCGCAACTTTCGCTGGTACGTCGCGAGCCTCGTCGTGTTCACGATGGGGACCCAGATCCAGGCGACGGTCGTCGCATGGCAGGTCTACGCCATTACGAAGGATCCGCTGTCGCTCGGGCTGGTCGGGCTTGCCGAGGCGCTGCCGTTCATCGGGGCAGCGCTCTATGCAGGTCACGTTGCCGATCGCCACGACCGCAAGCGCCTGTCGCTGGTCGCGCTCGGAGTCCAGGCGCTATGCGTGGCTGCGTTGCTCTCGTTCACATTGCGCCCGGACATCCTCGCCGACGGGCGCATCTGGCCCATGTACGCAGCAGTCTTCGCCAGCGGGCTTGCGCGAAGCTTTCTCCAGCCCGCGCGCACTGCGCTCGGGGCGGAGATCGTCCCGCGTGAGACGTACGCGAACGCCGTTGCATGGCGCTCATCGCTCTGGCAATTCGCCGCGGTCGTTGGACCGGCGGCCGGCGGGATGATCTACGGCTTCTCCGGACCACGGGCCGCGTATGCGACGGCGACGGCGCTGTGCGTACTCGCGCTGGTGCTCTTCGCGCAGGTGGCGTACACACGAAGGCCGGCGGCGGCGCAGGAAGGCACGATTGGGGAGCACCTCACGATGGGCATACGCTTCCTCCTCACCCAGCCGGTCCTCCTCGGGGCCCAGCTCCTGGACCTGTTCTCGGTGCTGTTCGGCGGCGCGGTGGCGCTGCTGCCGATCTTCGCAGCCGAGTACCTGCACGTCGGTCCACAGGGGCTCGGGGTGCTGCGCGCCGCGCCCGCGGCAGGCGCCGTCGCGATGTCGGTCTTCCTTGCCCACCGGAGGCTGCGACGCGCGGGGACGACACTCCTCTTCTGTGTCGCGGCATTCGGCATGTGCTGGATCATCTTTGCACTCTCCCGGAGCTTCTGGCTCTCGCTCGCCGTGCTGGTCGTCAGCGGCATGACGGACAACGTCAGTGTCGTCATCCGCTCGACGCTGCTGACACTCCGGACGCCGGACCACCTGCTCGGCCGCGTCTCGGCGGTGAACCAGATCTTCATCGGGTCCTCGAACGAGATCGGGTCATTCGAATCCGGCGTCGCCGCGAAGCTCCTCGGCGCGGTGAACGCCGTCGTCCTCGGCGGCCTCATCACGCTCGGCGTCGTCGGTGTGACCGCGTGGCGGATCCCGCAGCTGCGGAAGCTCGACACGCTCGAGGCGTAGAGGCCGACTCCGTCAGGTTCCCGGAAGATCCCGGAGCCGCGCGTCGAGATGGGCGCGGTCGGCGAGACGGTGGAGCAGCGGGCCGTGCGGAGCGAGCTCGATGACGCTCAGCGACGCGACCGGACAGCCCAGCCGGTACCGAAACCGGCCGACGTCGATGTCGAGAAGGCTGCACAGCGCGATTCGTATCGTTGCCTTGTGCGACACGAGGAGGACCGAGCCGGTCGCATGACGCTCGGCAAGGTCATCGATCAACCTTCGCACGCGGCGCGCAACGGCAATCGCGGGCTCGCCCCCCGTCGGAGGATTCCACGCGGGGTCGGCGGTCCAGCGCACATAGTCGTCATGAAAGTCGCGATCGACCTCCTCCGTCGTGAGGCCTTCCCACGATCCGTAAGCGATTTCCGCGAGCTCATCGCGGCGCTCCACGGACATACCGCAGCCGGTAGCGAGCGGCGTCGCCGTCTGCATCGCCCGGCTCAACGGACTCGCGTAGATCGCGGCCCAGGGAGTCGTCCGATACGCCGCCGTGAACGCGGCAGCCATTGCGAGGCCATCATCGGTCAACGAGGGATCGCGTCCCGATCCGCAGAACATGTTCGCGCGGCTGTCGGGGGTCTGGCCGTGCCGCAGGAAGAACAGGGTCAGGGTCAAGTACGCGCACTCCGGGGGGGGTTGGGAGACTCAGTCTAACCCTCCGGCAAGATCGTGCGAATGCCCTTGCTCCCCTCCCGGTCCGCACACACCTTAGGGAAGCGGAGCCCGCGGGGCTCCATCGCACGACCAAGGCACAGATCGAGGAGCCAGTCTCATGGAATCCGCCGAATCATCCGAAGCGCTGTCGGCCGACCTGCATTCGGCTGCGAAGTCCGCATTCGATTCCCTGCTCCTTCCGAATGGTTTTCGCCGCACCGCCGACTGGATCAATACCGGCGATCATGGCGATACCGGCCGTGAGTACGCGCGCGAGCGTGTGCGCGTACGGCTCGACTGGGACGGGCGCGAAGAGTGGCTCGACGTGCGCCTCGCGATGGCTCGACCGGGTGGACGGCGCGTGCTCGGCTGGGAAGATCTCGAAGCGGTGGCCGGTGCGCCGCGGCGAGTGCGCCGACTCACGGAACAGGAACAGCGCGCTCGCGTCGACTCTCTCGTCGCGCTTGCGACGAAGGTCCTCCACCTGCGCGAAGCGAACGCCGACTGACCGGCTGCGTGCCGTGTGTCAGCGACCTGCGAACGAGCAGGTTCAGCGGTTGCCCGACCTTGCCACATGCTCCTCCCTGAGGCGAGCTCCTTCGCGCCGCTCGAAGATTTCGCGCTGCGGCAGCGTTTCATCGACCCATCCTCCGGCAGCATCGCTGCGCATTTCCGGGATCGGCTCAGGCCGCTGGCGGGCGCTGCCGCTGCGGCGATCGCGCAAGAGGCCACCGCCAGATGTCCTGACGCCGGCGCGTTCGAGGTCACCTTTCGCAGCGATGACTCGCCCGGGCTCGTGCAATCGCGGCTGCATGGCCTCGGACTGACAGATGCGGCACCCGTGATCGTCTCGTGGGATCCGGCGACGGCGCTGGTCACCGAGTGGGGCGTGTTCGCCGCGCACTGGGGCGACTTCTGCTATCCCGCTGCCGACAACGTCTGCATCTGGCCGGTGGCCGGGAACTGGCGACTGTGCTATCGCAGGTACGAGGTCTTTCAGTTCACGGGCGGATCGCGTGAATCCTGAGGGTGCGCGACAGCCACTGCCGGGCAAGCGGGCGACGCGGCATCCTACCTGATAGGCCATCCCGTACCCATCAGGAGACACCCGGATGCGAAACACCGCGGCAATCGTCGCGTCCGCCGAGACGGTGGTCGTGCTCACCGGCGCCGGCATCAGCGCGGAATCGGGGGTGCCGACCTTTCGCGGCGACGAAGGCCTGTGGCGCTCCTTCCGCGCCGAGGATCTCGCGACGCCGCAGGCCTTCGAGCGCGACCCGCGGCTCGTCTGGGAGTGGTACAGTCTCCGCCGTGAGCGAATCGCATCGTGCACGCCGAATGCAGCACACATCGCGCTCGCCCGATTCGCCCTGACGCGTCCGAACGTTCGCATCATCACACAGAACGTGGACGGCCTCCATGCGGACGCGGCCCGGGCCGCGGCAGACGGCCGTGATCCGTCGGCAGCGATGCCGCTCGAGCTGCACGGCGGCATTTTCCGCGATCGCTGTTCCATGTGCGCGTTCGAGCGCGAGAATCGAATGGGCGTAGACGCGAGCAGCGTCACGTCGCTGCCGCGCTGCGAGGAGTGTGGCGCCCTGTTGCGGCCCGACGTGGTCTGGTTCGGCGAGCGCCTGCCCCCCGGTATTCTCGAAGAGGCATTCGAGTGGGCAGGCCGTGCCGATCTCTGCATCGTCATCGGGACCAGCGGCGTCGTCGAGCCCGCCGCGAGCATTGCCTCCACCACTCGCGCGACGGGGGGCGAGGTCATCGAGATCAATCCCGTCGAGACGCCGCTGACACGCGTGGCGACGGTGTCGATCCGGGGGACGGCGGTGGGTGAGGTCGGGAGACTGCTCGGGGTCTGACGTGGGCCGCGGATGTGGTGCTGGTGCGCTTTGCATTCGGGCCGCGTAACGGCAAGGTCGGACTGCAGCCGCGGATTTCGCGGAAACGACGCGGATAGGGCAAGGGCGATTGCAACCGCAACGCAACCGCAACTGCAACTGCTACGTCAACAGCGACTGCATTGATTGGCCGCGGACGAACGCGGACTCACGCGGAGCGCTCCGTCCGCAGTCCCCGCTCCGAGAGGTCGTTCACGGCGGGCGACTGCCAGGCACGAAGCAGCCGGGTATGGCGGCCGAGCGATGAAGCCGGGAACCGTGTCGCGCCTTTCGCAGTTGCCTCACATGGGACGCACTGCGCCCGCGAGGACTACAGGCACCAAGGATCGCCATGCGTTGTACGCACACCGACCAGATCAGGGATGTCGCTCCGAAGACCCGTGGCTGCGAAGAGTGCCTCGCGACCGGCGACAGCTGGGTCCACCTGCGCCTCTGCCTGAGCTGCGGTCATGTGGGGTGCTGCGACGATTCGAAGAACAGGCACGCCACGAAACACTTCCGCGCTGTCGCGCATCCAATCATGCAGTCGATCGAGCCGGGGGAGTCGTGGCGGTGGTGCTATGTCGATGAGGTCGAGGTGTAGCGCGCGGACCCGGGGTGAATGCCTCACCGTCCTGCATCGGACGGAGAAGCGGGAAGCATCATCGTGCCGAGGGAATCGACGCGGCGGTAGCGGCTCGCGGGATCGGTGACTGGCGAGCCCGCGGCATCGCGCGTCAGATTGGGGCATCCCATTGCCTGCGATGGCTCGATGTTTCACGATGCGCACGGCCGGTCCGATACGATCGTCTTCCTCCACGGACTCGGCCGAACATGGCTGTCGATGGCGTGGGTTGCGCGCAAGGCCCGCGACCGGGGGTACCGTGTCGTCAACCACGGTTACCGGTCGCGCCGTCACTCGATCGATGAGCATGCGCGCCAACTCCGCATCGTCGTCGGTGCGATCTCGGGGACCGGGCGGATCCACTTCATCACCCACTCGCTCGGCGGCATCGTCGTGCGGGCGATGCTCGCCGATCGCAGTGCGTGGCCCGAGCGCCTGGGACGCACCGTGATGCTCAGCCCGCCCAACCAGGGCAGCGAGCTCGTGGATTTCCTCGGGGGCAGCGCCGTCTATCAGTCGGTGCTCGGGCCGGCAGGGGCCGAGCTCGGGACCCGTGCGGAGAGCATGCCGAACCGGCTTGGCCGGGTGGAGTTCGAGGTCGGCGTCATCACCGGCGACCGAAGCATCGGGCCGTTCTCGCGACGCATTTTTCCCGGCCCGACCGATGGGAAGGTCAGCGTGGCGCGCGCGCAGGTAGAGGGGATGCGGGATTTTCGCGTGGTGCGCCGGTCCCACACGTTCATCATGTACGGGGCGGACGTCGCGGATGCCGCGTTCCATTTCCTGGAGCACGGCCGATTTCCTCCCGAGCCGGCCGATGAAGTGCTCACGGAGGTCGGCACCGGACCCGGGGGGCCCTGAGCCACTTGTCGGCGCGGCGTGGAGGGCGTAGTATAGCCCTAAGTGAACTAGGTGTAGTCGTCAGCTAGCGCGACGACCGCGTCCCTTCCCCGGGATCCTCATGAAACGCCTCTTCCGCCTGACGGGCCGCCGCGGTGATGTCGAGCGCGATGTCGCCGACGAGATCCGCTTCCACCTCGAGATGCGGACGCGCGAGCTTGTCGCCGGCGGCATGAGCGAAGTCGACGCGCGCGTTGCGGCAGCCGAGGCGTTCGGCGACGTGGACGGGATTGGGGAGCGATGCCGCGATGTGCGCTCCGCGCGAGAGGGGGATCGAGCGCGTCGCGACCGGCTGCACGGCGTCTGGCAGGATATCGCGTTCTCGTGGCGAACGCTGCGCACGCATCCGGGGTTCGCGCTGTCGGCCATTCTCACCCTCGCACTTGGCATCGGCGCGACGACGGCAGTGTTCACGGTGCTGAACGGTGTGCTGCTGCGCCCACTGCCCTACCCGAACCACGCGCGGCTCGTGTCGGTGTGGACGACGGCGATCATCGGCGGGAGTGCGCAGCGCGAGCTTCCCTTCTCCGCCCCCAACTTCGTGGACCTCCGCGGGAGGGCAGTGCCGGCGCCGCTCGAGGACGCCGCGGCGTTCAAGTCATGGACATACGTCCTCGGCGAGACCGGCGAGCCCGAGCTGCTTCCCGCCGCGCGAGTCACCGGCGGCTTCTTCCGGACGCTCGGGGTTCGACCGATCGCCGGTCGCGCAATTACCGACGACGACGTGCGGCCGGGCGCCGCGAAGATCGCGGTCATCGGGCACGCTCTCTGGCAGCGTCGCTTCGGAGGCGATGCCACGATCATCGGTCGCGAGGTGGCGCTGAACGGGGAGCGATTCACCGTCGTCGGTGTGATGCCACCCGGGTTCCAGTTTCCGCGCGGCGCGGAGCTTCCGTCGGGCCTCCAGTTCCCCCCGCGGACCGACCTCTGGACGCCCCTCGATTTCAGCGCGGAGGATCTGCGCCAGCGAGGCCGATTTCACCTCGCGGTGATCGGGCTGCTCCGTTCGGACGTCTCAGCGGAGCGCGTGCAGCGCGAGCTCGGGGCAACGTTGCGGACCATCGGGGACGACAACGGGCTCGCGGCCGTCTCGCTCGGGGCGCAGGTCATCCCGATGCAGGACCAGTCCACTGCCGGCATTCGCGCGGCCGTGCTGCTGCTCTTCGGCGCGGTCGCTTTGGTCCTGCTGATTGCCTGCGCCAACGTCGCGAACCTGCTGCTCGCACAGACCGCCGGCCGCCAGCGTGAGCTCGCCATCCGCACCGCGATCGGTGCCGGACGTGGTCGGCTCGTGCGCCAGCTCATCACCGAGAACGTGATGCTCGCGCTCATCGGCGGTGCGGTCGGTGTGGCGCTGGCCGTGTTGGGAAAGGCGTGGCTGCTGACGCTCGCGCCCTCGTCGTTTCCGCGACTCGATGATGTCGCCATCGACGGGACAGTGCTCGCGAGCGCGCTGGCCACCGCGATCGTCGCTGGAATGGCCTTCGGCGTCGTCGTCGCGGTGCACGCCACCCGGGGCGATGCGTCGTCGGTGCTGCGCTCCGGGAATCGAAGCAGCGCAAGCGTCGGCCGTGCGCGATTCAGGCAGGGACTCGTCGTCGTGGAGGTAGCGGTCTCGCTCGTCCTGCTGAGCGGCGCGACGGCGCTGGCGCGAAGCTTCACCCGCGTCCAGGAAGTTCCTCCGGGGTTCGATGCGAACGGCGTCATCACGGCGCGCCTGCTCGTGCCGTCGTCGCCCACGCGGTCGTTCGCCGAGCAGGGCCCGGCGTGGGCCGCCGTCTTCGAGGCATACCTCGACCGGGTTCGCATCATCCCCGGCGTCGATGCGGCGTCGGCGATCTCTTCGCTGCCGCTCTCCGGGGCATGGGAGTCCACGAGCTTCACGATCGAAGGACGTCCAGCGCCGAAGCCCGGCGAGCGCGTCGAGGCGCAGTACGCCGTCGCCTCATCGGGTTACTTCGAGGCGATGCGAATTCCCCTGCTCGAGGGCAGAGGTTTCGCCGCGACCGATCGCAGCGAGAGTCCCTCCGTCATCGCGATCAGCAGGGCGATGGCCGAGCGGAACTGGCCAGGCGAGAGTGCCATCGGCAAGCGTATACGGATCTTCAGCGATACGCCGACGACGATCGTCGGCGTCGTCGGCGACGTGCGCCAGACCTCGCTCATCGCGCCCGTGCAGCCGATGATGTACTTCCCGCTCGCCCAGCTCGGCTACCCGGGAATGACCATCGTGGCGCGGGGTGCCAACGATCCGCTGGCGCTCGTCCCCGCGTTGCGACGCGAGCTGCGCGCGGTGAATCCGCAGCTCCCGCTCGACGAGATTCGGACACTTGCTGCCGTGGTCGATGCCTCGCTGGCGCAGCGGCGGTTCGGGATGTTGCTGCTTGGCTTCTTCGCCGCGAGCGCGCTCGCGCTCGTCGTCATCGGTCTCTATGGCGTCGTCGCGTACGGAGTGGCGCAGCGCACTCATGAGATCGGCGTCCGCTCGGCGCTTGGTGCGTCGCGGTGCGATGTGTTCCGGCTCATTGTTGGGGAAGGGGCGCGGGTGACAGCGATCGGAGTGGCGGTCGGACTCGTCGGGGCGGTGGCCATGTCCCGAGTCCTCCAGCACCTGCTGTATGGCGTCAGCGCGCTGGACCCGACCGCGCTCGGAGCCATGACGCTCCTGCTCGCCGCTATCGCACTCGCGGCCACCGGCATCCCCGCCCGCCGCGCGATGCGGGTCGAGCCGGTGGAAGCGCTCCGCGGCGAATAGTCGGACGCCCCTGTCGCGGACGCGAGCACGGCGCGAGACTTCCGGAGACTCGAGCTCGATGCTCCGGCATCGAGACAGTGCGTGACCCTTCTCCAAAGGCCTCACATGAAAGTCGGAACGCTCGTCGGGCTCATCCTCATCGTGCTTGGGGCAGTCGGCGTGATCTACGGCGGCATCACCTACACGAAGAGTCGCGACACCGTCGGGCTGGGACCGATCGAGGTGACGACGACCCAGAAGGAAACCGTGCCGATCTCACCGATCATCGGCGGCGTCCTCCTCATCGCCGGCATCGCGCTGGTCGTGGGGACGAAGCGAGCGCGCTGAGCCGCGGAGGCGGGTGCATTCGATCATCTGCGACGCCATCCGGACGAAGCGGCTGATCCGCTTCATTTACGACGGGTACGAACGGATCGTCGAGCCGCACCTGTACGGGATCAGCACTGCGAACAACGAGATGCTGAGCGGCTGGCTGGTGGGAGGGTGGAGCGAATCGCGTTCCGAGCCAGGCTGGCGCAACTATCTCGTCCGGGACATGCAGCACGTACACGCCCTGGCAGATCGATTCGACGGACCGCGGCCGCGATACAACGCATTCGATCCACAGGTGCGGCAGGTCTTCTGTCGTCTCGAACCTGCTGGCTCGCGGGCCGCGGAGGATTCATCGGCGCTGGCCGACGTTGCAGCGAAGCGTGACGGTGTCGCCGAGCGTGGCCGCAGTACACCGCCAGCGGCGGATCGGCGGGCAGCGGGTATTCCGCCGGGTGAATAGGTCGATCTTGCAACAATGGCCGCGGACGACGCGGACTCACGCGGACAACTGCAACGACCAAAGCCCAAAGCCTAAAGCCTAAAGCCTAACGGCCAACGGCTAAAAGACCCCGGCCAACGGCAAATGCCAAATGACCCAACTGCTGCCGCGGATAACGCGGATGGACGCGGATACGGCAACGGCGACAGCAATTGTTGGTGGCATCGCCGACGGCATCTGTTGGCGCACTCGGCGCGTGTCGTCCGTTCGTCCCCGCCGGCGAACAGATGTGAACCAGGTCACAGGAGCGCGACAATGGCACATGGCCTGCCCGAGAGGAGTCTCATGACCCCTAACGCACGACTGGTACTCGCCCTCACCGCGGTGGCGCTGCTCGGCGCCTGCTCCGGCGCGAAGAACATTTTCCGTGGCGCCACCGGCGGCCCGGCCGCGACGGAGGAGCAGGTGGTCGCGATGCTGAACTTCGACTCGTACGTCAACGACAACTTCATCCGGCGCCAGAAGCTCCTGGCCTCGTGCCAGAACCTTCGCACGTTCTACAACCAGGTCGAGCGAAGCGTCAACTCGGAATTGCCCGACAGCTCGCGGTATGTCGTGGACATCGTCGCGACGCAGCGAACCAACCTGCAGAGCGTCACGGCGAGCCGCAGCTGGCCGAAGAAGGGGAAGGTCGAGGCGAGCTTCCGCGTTGCGAAGGATCGGACGGACAGTGTCGAGGTGAGCCTCTGGCAGAGCCAGTCCGACACGAGACCGGCAACCTGGCGCGTCGCGCGGAAGGGCCCGGTGGGGGTAAAGCTCGACGCGCTCGGGAAAAAGGCGCTGTCGGTAACCTGCACGCGCGGCGCGAACGGCTGACCCAGCTGGCGCTCGCCAGCTGCCCACGAGCTAGGGGTGCGAGGCTCCGTTGCCGTTCTGCGGTGCCGTCCACCGCTGGAGGCACTCGAGCACCACGGCCTCCTCGCGACGCAGCGCAGCCCCCGCGCGGCCACGCCGCTCGCCGGTCTGCATCGCGGGCGCCGCGGGAACTGTCTCGCCGCGCATGTAGGCGTCGAGCAGCGCTGGATGGACGTAATACTTCCGGCAAACCGCGCGCGTGTTGCCGAGCCGCTTCGCGACATCGTCGATGGCGCGGATGACGTTGCTCTTAGCCGCCTTGTCCGATGGGGCGGGGCCGAGCTCACGCAGGGCCTTCGCGGCGAGCATGGTGCCGGCCCACGTGCGGAAGTCCTTCGCCGTGATGTCGCGCCCGCCGGAGATCTCGCGGAGATAGTCGTTGATGTCCACGGCATCGATGCTCTGCCGGCGTCCATCCTCGTCGAGGTACTGGAACAGCTCCTGGCCGGGCAGCTCCTGGCAGCGCTGGACGATGCGCGCGATCCGCCTGTCGGTCACCGCGACCGTGTGCGGCACGCCGCTCTTTCCCTTGAACTCGAAGCGCAGCGTTGCGCCTGTGACGGCGACGTGCCTCCGCTTCATCGTCGTGAGGCCGTAGGAGCCGTTCTCCTTCGCATACTCGTCCGTGCCGACGCGGATGAGCGTCTTCTCGAGAAGCGACACGAGCGTCGCAAGCACCTTTTCGCGGGTCAGTCCCGGCAGGGCAATGTCGTGCTCGACGCGCTCCCGGATGCCCTGAAGAATCTCGCTGAAGTCCAGCATGCGCCCGAACTTCGTCTCGTCGCGGGCCCGTCGATATACGGGATGGTAGCGATACTGCTTCCGGCCGCGCGCATCGCGCGCGGTGACCTGGAGATGTCCGCGCTCCGTCGGACAGATCCAGACGTCCGTCCACGCCGGCGGGATGACGAGCGACGCAAAGCGCTTCAGCTCCTCGGGATCGAGCACGGGCTGGCCGTCCGGATCGATGAACACGAACGCCTTCCCGCGACGCTCCCGGCGGATGCCGGGCATCGTGTCGGTGACGTATCGAAGCCCCGCGGCCGCGGCGGATTCGATGTGTTCTTCGAGAGGAACCTGAGCCACGTCGGAAAGCCTCGGAGGGTCGGCGGGGAACGGCGGGCCATGCGCGACCGGCGGCAGTCGCGCTCCACGTGGGTCGCGAGGGCCGCCGGGTGCTGCGTGAGAGACGAACGAAGCTGCACCGGGGAACACGACCGCCCATGATCGGTCAGAACGCCCGTGTGGAGTGACCGTTCGCTCGCTCCCGCGACATATTCAACACCTGCGCGACGCCTCATCCCTGTCAGCCGCCGCATGCCGGCCTCGATGGCCCCGGCGTGCCGGCACCCCCGCACCCCGAGATGATCCCCGCATGCCCTCGCCAATTCTATCCACGCGGATCGTCCCACTCGCGCTGCTGCTTGCCTTCTCGTCAGCGCCGCTCCTCGCACAGCCATCCGACTCGGCGATCTTCTCGGCGTTCAGGTGGCGCAACATCGGACCCGCGAGCATCGGGGGCCGCGTCACGGACATCGAGGCGGTAGACACCAGCTTCTCGACGGTGTACGTCGCCGCAGCGTCCGGGGGCGTGTTCAAGTCCGTGAACGCCGGGACGACCTGGCAGCCGATCTTCGACACATACGCGTCGGCATCGATCGGAGACATCGCGCTCTTCCAGCCCAATCCGTCCATCATCTGGGTCGGAACCGGCGAGGCCAACAATCGCAACAGCGTCTCGTGGGGCGACGGGATCTACAGGTCCACGGACGGCGGCTTGACCTTCCGCAACATGGGTCTGCGCACGACGCACCAGATCTCGCGTGTCGTGACGCACCCGACGAATCCCGGCATCGTCTACGTCGCGGCGATCGGCCATCTCTGGGGCTATACCGGCGACCGCGGGCTCTTCAGGACGACCGACGGCGGAGTCACGTGGACGAAGCTCTCCGGAGGCCTGCCGAACGATGGGCGATCGGGCGCGACGGAGCTCATCATGGATCCGTCCAACCCGGACGTTCTGTACACTGCCTTTTACCACCGGCTTCGCAAACCATGGACGTTCACGAGTGGCGGGCCGAACGGCGGCATCTTCAAGTCCACCGATGGCGGTGCGACCTGGAAGAAACTCACGTCCGGTCTCCCCCCGGGCGTGACAGGGCGCATCGGCCTCGCGATCTCGCGCCGGAATCCGGCGATCGTCATGGCGCTCGTCGAGGCCGAGGCGACGAACGATCTGTCGAAGCCCGGCTCGGGTGTCTATCGCTCGGAAGACGCCGGCGCGACGTGGACGTACGTCAACACCTACAACAACCGTCCCTTCTACTACAGCCAGATCCGGATCAACCCGCTCGACCATCGGCACGTGTACCTCCTCACGACGCGCTTCATGGTGTCCTCGGACGGCGGACGGACCTTCCGCAATGGCAGCGCGGACGAGGAGATTCACGGCGACTTCCACGCGATGTGGCACGATCCACGGAACGCGGACCGATACTACATCGGCGCCGACAAGGGCGTGTCGCTGACCCATGATCACGGGCGGGCGTTCACCTTCTTCGACAACATCGCCATTGCGCAGTACTACCGCATCGGCGTGGACATGCGCGATCCGTATTACGTCTACGGCGGTCTCCAGGACAACGGCACGTTCGCGGGCCCGAGCTTCAGCCGTGATGCCCGGGGGATCCTCAGCGACGATGTGTGGAAACTGCACTGGGGCGACGGGATGGACATCCAGATCGATCCTACCGACTGGCGTCGTGTCTACACGGAGGCGGAAGGTGGAAGCTTCCGTCGGTACGACGCGGAGACATACCAGGCCACCAACGCCCGCCCGACGCCCGCGAACATCGTGAACTACATCGATGTCCTCGGCGACAGCGCCCGTGGGATGGGAATGTTCCGCTTCAACTGGTCGGCTCCCCTCGTGATGTCGCCGCACGATCCCGCGACGATCTTCCTCGGAGCCAATCGCCTCTTCCGGACGAGCGACCGCGGCGAGACCTGGGAGATCATCAGCCCGGACCTCACGACGAACGACTCGTCGAAGACGCGCATCCAGCATGGAGGACTTACCCGCGAGTCGAGCGGGGCCGAGACCCACAGCACCATCACATCGGTCTCGCCGTCACCGATCTCGCGCGACGTCATCTGGGTCGGCACGGATGACGGAAACGTGCAGGTGACGCGCGACGGCGGACGCCGGTGGACCAACACACGCGGGACCGTGCGCGGAGTTCCCGCCGGCATCTGGGTGGGAAGGGTCGAAGCGTCTCACTTCGACCCGGCTACAGCGTACATCACCTTCGACGGCCATCGCAGCGACCTGTTCACGCCGTGGATCTTCAGGACCACGGACTACGGCCGCACGTGGACGAACATTGCGACGACCATTCCCGACGGCCAGGTCGTCCATCTCGTGCGCGAGGATCTCCGCAACCCGAACCTGCTCTTCGCCGGGACCGAGCATGCCGTCTTCGCGTCGCTGGACGGCGGCAGGCGGTGGTCGAGGTTCATGAATGGCATGCCCACCGTGGCGACGCAGGATCTCGTCATCCACCCGCGCGACAACGACCTCGTCGCGGGCACCCACGGCCGCAGCATCTGGATCGCCGATGACATCAGTCCGCTCCAGCAGCTCACTTCGTCCATGCTCGCCGCACCGGCTCATCTTTTTGATCAGCGCGTCGCGACGATTTGGGAAGACGGCAGCCGTGGCGGCCAGCGCGGCCACTTCTGGTTCGGCGGTGCGAATCCCCCGTCGGTGATGCCGACCAGCGCCACGCTGCCTCGGGCGGGAATCCGCAACAGCGCCCTCATCGCCTACTACCTGAAGGCGCCGCCCGCCGCCGAGCCGACGCTCGAGATCACGGACGGACGTGGCCAGACGGAGCGCGTGACGCTGCCCGGGCGCGCCGGCATCCACCGCTACCGGTGGGATCTCCGCTTCTCCCCCGGCGCACTGACGGATGAGCAGAAGCAGCGCGTGGTCCAGCGGTTCGAGCAGCAGATCCGCGCCGGGGGCGAGGACGCGGCCGACTTCGAGGCGGCGCTCGCACGCTTCACGGCGGCGGCCAACGACACCGACCGGCGCGCGGCGATGCAGATCCTGCTCGCGGCCGGGGGCGCTTTCGCGAACGAGTTTCGCGGAGCGTCGGCGGGGCCGGGCACCTACCGGCTCGTGCTGACGGTGGACGGAAAGCGCTATCGCGGGACGCTCGTCGTTCGGGCCGACCCGATGCTCGGGGCGCGCTAGGGGCGCGCGGCGCCCGGCGCGGCTCTATCTTCCGCTTCCCGAAACAGCCAGCGAACGACCAGCACTCCCGACCTTTCCGATGCCGTTTGATGCCCGTGCCGCGTTTCCGCGCGGTTTTCGCTGCGCGAGTCGAAACTGCGGACTGAAGCCGGAGGCAAAGGACCTCGCGCTGTTCGTCAGTGAGACCGATGCGGCCGCTGCCGCCGTCTTCACGCGCAACCACTTTCCCGGCGCGCCGATCATCCTCGGGCGGGAGACCATCCGGGGCGGGCGCCTGCGCGCGATCGTGGCCAACAGCAAGGTGAGCAACGTCGCCACCGGGGCGAAGGGCGTCGAGAATGCGCGGCGCATGGCGATCGCGGCGGCAGCGGAGCTTGGAACGTCCGCTGACCGGGTGCTCGTCAGCTCGACCGGAGTGATCGGGGTGCCGCTGCCGATCGAGATTATCGAGGCGGGACTGCGCGGAATGTCGCGCGACCTCACCGATGACCCGCTCGTCGGCGCCGAAGGCATCATGACGACGGACACCCACCCGAAGGCGATCTCGGCCCGCGTCGGCGCGGCGACGATCACCCTGGTGGCGAAGGGGTCCGGGATGATCGAGCCGAACATGGCGACGATGCTCGCCTACATCTTCACGGACGCGGCGCTCGACGCCGGGACGCTCGACACGATGCTGCGCGAGGCGGTGGATGTCTCGTTCAACATGCTCTCGGTGGATACGGACACCAGTACGTCGGACACCTGTGCGATTCTCGCCAACGGGCTCGCGGGCCCGGTGGATGCTGACGCGTTTCGCGATACCCTCATCGCCGGGTGCGTCCGCATGACGGAGATGCTCGCGCGCGACGGTGAAGGTGCGACACGGCTGCTGCGAACCACCGTTCGCGGCGCGGCGAGCCTCGCCGAGGCCCGCCGGGTGGCGAAGTCGCTGGTGAACTCGCCGCTGATCAAGACGATGGTCTTCGGCGCCGACCCCAACGTTGGCCGCGTCCTCATGGCGGTCGGGAAGTGCTTCGAGAGCACCATCGACGCCTCGGCGACCGACGCGTGGATCAATGGGCACCCGGTCGTCCACGGGGGCCAGCGCCTCGACTTCGATGAGCCAGCGCTACGTGCGGCGCTCGCGAAGGACATCGTGGACATCGAGGTGGGCCTCGGTGTCGGCGACGCCAATGCGCGCGCCTATGGCTGCGACCTCACCAAGGGCTACATCGATGAGAACGCCGCCTACTACTCGAGCTGAGCAGGCCACCGTGAGCGATTCGGCCATCATCCGGAGAGCCCGTCCCGACGATGCCAGCGCGATGTCGGCGCTGATCCAGGAGTACGTTCCGGTAGGTACACTGTTGCCCCGCGCGCCGGACTTCATCGCCGAGCGGACGATCGACTTCCTCGTCGCCGCCGTGCGGAGCACGGTCATCGGGTGCGTGCACCTCGAGGAGTATTCGCCGAGCATGGCGGAGCTTCGATCGCTCGTGGTGGATCCCGCGTACCAGGGCCAGGGCATCGGCGTCGCGCTCGTGGCGGCCGTGGAGGAGCTCGCGGCCCAACGAGACTATCCAACCATCTTCGCGGTGAGTAACAACGAAGCGTTTTTCCGGGCACGAGGGTACGCGCCAAGGCAGATTCCCGAGCTCGATCGCGAGCGGAGCGCGGTGAGCCGGTTCAAGGGGGTGTTCGCGAAGGATCTATAGTGGGAGTGGGAATGGGGTTCAGCTGTTCGCTCGCCTGTCCGCTCGCCGGCGAAGCATGCCCGACGCGACGAACGTCACGCTCCACGCGGCGAGGCACAACACAGCCAGCGCAATAGCGACGGAGCGCATGGGGGCGACGGCAGCAACGCCCTGTGTGAGGTCGGGGGCCGGTCGCTCCCAGCTCGCATGATCCGCGAGCGATCCTGACGGCGATTCCGGTGCGGCGATGCGCCCGAGGATCGGGATGAGCATGCCAATGACCAGCCAGGCGGCGGCGCCGAACAGGAATCCGCGCTGAAGCACCGCGGGCACGCCGTCCGCGCGGAGAGCCAAAAGCCATGCCGAGACGCACCAGCCAATCGCGAGGACAAGGAGCCGCGTCAAGGTGCTCGGCGCATCCTCCCAGCGGGGATTCGCGCGCAGGATATCCACGAGGATGAAGATCAGCATGCCGCAGGGAAGGCCCATGAGGATGGCAACGAGCCGAACGAGCGGTCGGGGGTTACCACCCGGGCGCGTCACACGACCGTCGCGCCTGCGTCGATCAGTAACTCGCGCAGCAGCAAGCGATGGCAATGGGTCTCATCCTCGCAGTAGCATCCCACGGCGAAGTTCGTGTCGCGGGACATGGCTGCGAGGAGCGCGATGAGCCGTTGCGCGGGAGCCTTTCGCATTTCGCCGCGGTAGCGGCGAACCCAGAGCGCCCACCGCTTCGGCGTCCAGGGCTCGGCGAGCGCGGAGGTGACGACCGGGCCGCTCGGCGCGAGCTCGGGCACCCACACGTCGAAGAAGTCGCGCCGCGCGAAATCCTCCTTGCGGACGCCTCGAGGCGGGCGGCGGACGGTGCCGAGTCGCAGTCCCTCGCCCGGAGTGCGCGGGAATCCGAGCCGGACCACGCGAATGGCCACCGTGTTGCCTGGTCAGGCTCGAACGGACGGGGCGCCGCGAGGCGATCGGGACATCAGCCGCCGCGTCGCCCGGCTTTCGTCAGGGTTGCGGGTGGCTTCACGGCGCGGGTCGGCGCGTGCGGGGCCGCGTCGGGCTTGGCTTCGGGCTGATCGGCGCTGGGCACCGGCTTCTTCTTCGTCGAGAAGTCCGGAATCGAGCGAGGGCTCTTCTTTTTCATGAAGTCTCCTGGGGGCATGGGACGCGTCGGCGCTGCCGCAAAGATAACGCGTGACCGAGGCCGCTCCAGATGTCGCGGGGAACGACCGTGGCGCGCAGCGCATCCGGCCGTCAGCCCGCGAAGCGCGTCACCGCCGCGGAGCGCGGGGCGCGACGGCCGCGAGGACGCTGTCGTAGGTCGCAATCAACTCACCTTCGCGGTACCGGAAGCTCTCGATGATGCCGGCAAGGTTCCGGTGGTTTTCGAGAACCGCGCCGCGCCCGCCGTCGTACAGCCTCGCGTAGATGATCTGACCGACGGTGCGGGTCTGGTCCTCGTACCGCGCCTGCTGTGCGTAGACGCGCGCCATGCGCAGCACATCGTCGTACGGGATGTGAGACAGCGTACCCGTCTCCGATGCGGACGACCATGCCGTGCGGTCGAGCTGCGCAGGAAAGACGAAGCCGCGCGAGAACAGCTGGATCGGCGGCGTCCACCCCGGCTCCCGGTGCGCGCGCATCGTGTCGAGCCGGGATTGGTGGTAGGCCAGTGACTGCGCAACGCCGGACCGATTGGCTTTCAGCTCCTCCACGATCACGGGCACGTCGCGTCGGCGAACCTGGCGATCAGCGATATCCATGTGTTCGGTAACGGCCTTTCAGAACGACACGGCAAACTGCCGCCGCGAATTTCGCGGAACCGACGCGGATAGGTCAAGGGCAATGGCAAGTGCATCATTGGCCGCGGACGAACGCGGACTCACGCGGACAACTGCAAAGGCAACGGCAACGGACAACTGCAACCACGGAAGCCACGGAGGCCACGGATAGGGCGACAACAACAGCACCAACGCAGCCCTTGATGGCAGATCGGGACACAGTCCCTCACGCCACACCCACAAGGAATGCGGTTGCCGTTGCCTTGCTTCATGCTCTTCATCTCTTCATGCCCTTCCAGTTCAGGCTTCTGGAAAGCCGGCCCACAATCGGGGGTAGAGACAAACTCGATGATCTGTTCCGCACGCGAACCCG
>JANPKQ010000262.1:0-5590 GCA_031426115.1 Gemmatimonadaceae bacterium
ATGGTGATGCCGGGGGACAACGTGCAGATGACGATCGACCTGATCACGCCGATCGCGATGGACGAGGGGCTGCGCTTCGCGATCCGCGAGGGTGGCCGCACGGTGGGCGCGGGCGTCGTGACAAAGATCCTGAAGTAGGGACCGAGCGCCGAGCCAACGTGCACGGTTGTCGGTGATCAGTGGTCAGTGATCATGAACTGCCCACCGACAACTGAGCACTGAGAACCGTTCACTTCGTTCCGCCGCACGACGGTCCGTTCGCCCCTGTTTACGCCAACTAATTCGTAAGGTTCAGCGATGCCCCGCGACAAGATCATTCTCGCCTGCAGCGAGTGCAAAAACCGCAACTACTTCACCACGAAGAACAAGCGCCTCCATCCGGAGCGCGTCGAGTGGAAGAAGTACTGCCCGCGATGCAACATGCATCGCCTCCACAAGGAAACGAAGTAATGGCGGTCGAAGCGGTCGCCCGTCCGTCGGCACCGCGGCGCCTCGTCAATTTCTACGGAGACGTGATCGCCGAGATGCACAAGGTCACCTGGCCCGATGTCGGCCAGGTGCGGCAGCTGTCCATCGCGGTCATCGTGCTGGCGCTGGTCATCGGCGCGATCATCGGCATCCTCGATGTCATCCTGCAGCTCCTCTTCGTGCGCTTCATTCCATCGTTGTTCGGGGCATGAGCATGGAGCACCGCTGGTACGCTGTGCAGACCACGGCGGGGCACGAGAACAAGGTGCGGTCGCTGGTCCAGCGCAAGATCGAGCAGGATCCGCATCCCGCCGAGGATCGCGGCATCCGCCAGGCGCTGGTCCCGACCCAGGAAGTGGTCGAGATCAAGAACGGGAAGAAGGTCACCGTGGACCGGAAGATCTATCCCGGCTACGTGCTGGTTGAGATGCTGATGAACCAGGACACCCTGCACACGATCAACAGCATTCAGGGCGTCATCAAGTTCGTCGGCCACGACCGGCTGCCGCAGCCGCTGCGTCCCGATGAGGTCAACCGCCTCCTCGGGATCACCGACGACTCGGAGCCCGAAGAGCCGAAGGAAGAGATTCCGTTCCTCGTCGGCCAGGCCGTGGCGATCACCGAAGGCCCGTTCACGGACTTCAACGGGACGGTCGAGGAAGTCATCACCGACAAGGGCAAGGTTCGCGTGTCGGTGAGCCTGTTCGGCCGGCCGACGAGTGTCGAGCTGGACTACCTGCAGCTGAAGGGCTACTGACGCTGCAGGGCGCACGACGTCGCCGACCACAGCGACGATAAACCAGACGTGGGAGCTGTACGGCGCCGTTCGCAGACGCCGGTTACGCAAACCGAGGTTTTTGTATGGCCAAGAAGGTTACTGGGTTCGTGAAGCTCCAGATCCCGGCTGGCCGAGCCAACCCCGCCCCTCCGGTGGGAACCGCGCTCGGCCCCCAGGGCATCAACATCATGGCGTTCTGCAAGGAATTCAACGCCAGGACGCAGGACCAGAACGGGATCATCCTGCCGGTCGAGATCACGATCTTCGCCGACAAGTCGTTCACGTTCATCACCAAGACGCCCCCTGCCGCGGTCCTCATCAAGAAGGAGCTCGGGATCGAGAAGGGCTCGGGTGTGCCGAACCGCACCAAGGTCGGCAAGATCAGCAAGGCGCAGGTCCGCAAGATCGCGGAGCTCAAGCTCCCCGACCTGAACACTGACAGCATCGAGTCCGCGATGGCGATGGTCGCCGGTGCGGCGCGGTCGATGGGTGTTGAGGTCGGCGACTGATGCGGAGCCATGGAAAGAAGTACTCGAAGGCGGCCGAGAGCCGGCAGATCGGCGTGCCCTACAAGCCGCGTCAGGCGCTCGAGCTCGTGAAGCAGGGATCGTTCGCCAAGTTCGACGAGACGGTCGAGGTCGCGGTGCGCCTCGGCGTCGATCCGCGCCATGCCGACCAGGTCGTGCGTGGAACGGTCGTCCTCCCGGCGGGAACGGGAAAGTCGGTTCGGGTGTTGGTCATTGCTGCCGGTGAAAAGGCCCGCGAGGCCGAAGCCGCCGGCGCCGACTTCGTCGGGCTCGAGTTCATCCCGAAGATCAAGGAGAACTGGCTCGATTTCGATGTCATGATCGCCACCCCGGATCAGATGGGTCAGGTCGGCCAGCTCGGCCGGGTGCTCGGTCCGCGCGGCCTCATGCCGAACCCGAAGGCGGGCACGGTGACGTTCGACGTCGCGCGCGCGGTGCGCGAGGTGAAGGCCGGAAAGATCGAGTTCCGCGTCGACAAGGCAGGCAATGTGCATGCGCCGATCGGCAAGGTCTCGTTCGCCGTGGATGCGCTCGAGCAGAACCTGACCGCGTTCATGGATCAGATCGTCCGCTCGAAGCCGGCTGCTTCGAAGGGCGTGTACGTCCGCAATGTCGCGATCTCGAGCACGATGGGGCCCGGGATCACCCTCGACACCACTCCCTACCGGTAACGAGCGATGAAGCGACAGGACAAGGAGCAGCTCGTCACCGAGCTCAGCGACAAGATCAAGGGCGCCAAGGCGCTGTACTATACGGACTTCACGGGTCTCAACGTGAAGCGCATGACCGAGCTTCGCCGGCAGTTCCGGAAGGCCGGAGTCGAGTACGTGGTCATCAAGAACTCCCTCGCGCTGCGTGCCGTGAACGAGAGCGGTCTCGTCGGCGAGCGGCTGCGGGGACCGACCGGAGTCGTGGTTGCCAAGGATCCGGTCATCGCCGCCAAGCTGCTGACCGACTTCGCGAAGGCGAACGACCAGAAGCCCGGCGTGAAGGGCGGGATGTTCGAGGGCGCCTCGATCGATGAGGCGCAGATCAAGAAGCTGGCATCGATGCCGTCGCGCGAGCAGATGCTCGCCGAGCTTGGTGCGGGCCTGATGTCCCCGTTGGCGGGCTTCGTCGGCGCGCTGGGCGGGATGCTCCAGATGATGGTAGGCGCCCTCGAGGCGCTCAAGACACAGCGCGAGGGTGCGCAATAAATCCCAGGCGTCATGGGTCGATCGCCCTCACGGCTGAGGGCGACGGCCGGCCTGATACACGCCCCAGGACGACCTGGGTTTTTCTCGGAGAACTGACCAATGGCTAACGCTACCATGAGCAAGGACGAGATCCTCGACGCAATCGGCAACATGTCGGTGTTCGAGCTCGCGGAACTGATCGAAACGTTCAAGACGAAGTTCAACGTCACCATCGCGGCGGCGCCTGTCGGCGGCGGCGGCGGCGGTGCGGCGGCCCCGGCCGCGGCAGCCGAAGAGCAGACCGAGTTCACGGTGACGCTCAAGGAAGCCGGCGCGAAGAAGATCCAGGTCATCAAGGTCGTTCGCGAGATCACGGGCCTCGGCCTGAAGGAAGCGAAGGACCTCGTCGACGGCGCCCCGCAGGCGGTGAAGGCGGGCGTGACGAAGGACGAGGCCGCGACGATCCGTGGCAAGCTCGAGGAGCAGGGCGCGACCGTCGAGGTGAAGTAAGGGACGGGAGAGCCCGCGCCGGCGCGGTCACGGAGGCACCGTCCTCCGCGATCGCCCCGCGGCTCCTCTCCAGGTCCCTCACTTCCACCTCGAGCAAGAGTTGAATACAGCAACGTTCCACAACCGAAGTTTTCAGTGCGACTCCCCCGAGGCCGGAATTTTCTCCGCTGCCGCCGGGGGTGGCGCCGTTTTCGCCTGCGCGCGGGTGATACATGCCTGAGATGATGAAACAGATTTCGTTCGGGAAGCTCGAGCAGGGGATGGACATGCCCCATCTGCTCGACATCCAAGTGCGCGCCTTCGAGGCGCTGCTCCAGCTCGATGCGGCCTCCCATGACCGGGAGGACATCGGCCTCGAACGGGTCTTCAAGGACCTGTTCCCGATCACCGATGTCCACGAGAACTTCTCGCTCGAGTTCGTCCGCTACTCGCTGGGCGAGCCGAAGTACTCGGTCGAGGAGTGCATCGAGCGCGACATGACGTACTCGGCGCCGCTCAAGGCGACGCTGCAGCTCGTCATCAACGAGGATGTGAACGGGGTCAAGCGCCCCCGCAACATCATCGAGAAGGAGGTCTACCTCGGTGAGCTGCCCCTGCTCACCGGGCTCGGGACCTTCGTCATCAATGGCGCGGAACGCGTCATCGTCAGCCAGCTCCACCGGTCCCCGGGTGTCGTCTTCGAGGAGTCGACCCACCCCAACGGCCAGCGGCTGATCTCGGCGCGCATCATCCCGTTCCGCGGCTCGTGGGTCGAGTTCACCGTGGACATCCACGACGTGATCTTCGTCCACATCGACAAGAAGAAGAAGTTCCCGGCGACGGCACTGCTTCGCGCGTTCGGCTACGGCTCGAACAGCGACATCCTCCGCCTCTTCTTCGCCGTCCGCGAGCTGGACCTCACGAAGAAGCGTGAGAGCCGCACCGACCTGCGGGAGGTCATCGGCGCGATCATCGCCGAGGACATCGAGCTCGCCGGCGAGGCGACGGCGGAAGACGCGCCGAAGCTGAAGACCAAGAAGGCCCGGGCTGAGCGCGAGCGGAACGAGAACATCCTGCTCGTCAAGGAAGGCGACGAGCTCACCGACGAAGTGCTCAACCGGCTTCGCCGCCTGGGCATCGACAAGGTGAAGGTGTTCGCGTCGTACATGACCGTGGACCTCCGCGACGAGGCCGATGCGGCCGAGCGCGGTGAGCGTCCGCAGCGGCGCGTGCTCGCCCTCGACGTCGTGGACCACGACTCGGGCGAGGTCATTGCCGAAGCCGGCCAGTCGCTCAACGACACGCTGATCAAGAAGCTCCGCAAGTCGGGGATCCTGAAGGTGCGTGTCATCGTGCCGTCGGGCCGCGCCGAATCCACGCTGATCAAGAACACGCTGCTCAAGGATCCGACGTCCCGCGTCACGGACAAGAAGGAAGGCAGCACCGAGCGCGGCGTCTCGCGCGAAGAGGGTGAGAAGATCGCGCTCCAGCAGATCTACTCGCTGCTTCGCCCGGGCGATGCGCCGAACCTCGAGACGGCCCGTCAGGCGCTCGAGCGGCTGTTCTTCTCGCCGAAGCGGTACGACCTCGGACGCGTCGGGCGCTACAAGATCAACCAGCGCCTCGGCCTCAACCGGCCGGCGAACGAGACCGTCCTCACGAAGGAAGACTTCATCGCGATCGTCCGCTATCTCGTCGAGCTCCACGAGGGACGCGAGTACACGGATGACATCGACCATCTGGGCAACCGGCGCATCCGCTCGGTCGGCGAGCTCATCGCGAACCAGTTCTCCGTCGGCTTGAGCCGCATGGCGCGCCTCGTGAAGGAGCGCATGTCGATCAACACCGATCCCGAGAAGATCTCGCTCGACGACCTGGTGAATGCGCGGACGGTCAGCGCGGTCATCCAGGCGTTCTTCGGATCGTCGCAGCTTTCGCAGTTCATGGACCAGACGAACCCGCTCGCCGAGCTGACGCACAAGCGTCGCCTCTCGGCGCTCGGACCCGGTGGCCTGACGCGCGAGCGCGCCGGCTTCGAAGTGCGCGACGTGCACTACTCGCAGTACGGCCGCATGTGCCCGATCGAGACGCCGGAAGGCCCGAACATCGGACTCATCACGTCGCTGGCGTGCTACGCGCGCGTCAACGACCTC
>JANPKQ010000263.1:0-13502 GCA_031426115.1 Gemmatimonadaceae bacterium
GCAGGAGGCGCTCCGTCCCCAGGCGTTCTACCGGCGCGCGGGGTTCGCGATCGTCGGGACGACGACGTTTGCATTTGGGGACCGGCAGGACGCGGATTACGTCATGGCAAGGGCGTTGCCCCCGACCGTCACATGTTGACAGTCAAGAGGAAACTCCCCATGGTCGTCCGCCGTAGGTGTCCCGCGCGACGCCCATAAGGCGTTCGGGCACGCGCGGACACAGGAGCAAGGAGAGGGCGCATGTCATTCTGGCGACAGCTGACCCACGGGCTGCGAGTGCTGGTCAATCGATCCGCGGCCGATCGCGAGGTCGGCGCCGAAGTGCAGCACTACATCGACGAGGCCACGGCGGCGCACATCGCCCGCGGCCTTGCGCCCGCCGATGCGCTGCGCGCCGCGAGGCTCGAGGTCGGCAACGTCACGACGGTCCGCGAGGAGGTACGCTCGCACGGATGGGAGAACGTCGTCGGCTCCCTCGGCGCGGACCTTCGTTACGCGGGACGGATGCTGCGGAAGAGCCCCGTCTTCACGATTGTCGTTGTCGCGGTCATCTCCCTTGGTACCGGTGCAGTCACAACCGTGTACAGCGCAATGAACGCGCTCCTCTTCCGGCCAATGTCTGGCGTCGCGGACGGCGACCGTCTTGTCACGATGGAGCGCCGCACCGCTGACCGTCAGAACGAGATCGTCGCGTCATTGCCGTACCTTCGGCATCTCCGCCAGCGCGCGCGAACCGTGTCCTATGTGGCGGCATGGAGCAAGGTCACCCTGACGATCCACGCGGGCGCGGAAGGCGCGCCCGCCCAAGGGGCGCTCGTCACCGGCAACTACTTCTCCCTGCTCGGCGTGCGGCCGGCGATTGGCCGCTTCTTCGCCGCCGACGAGGACAGCACGCCGCTGACACACCCCGTGATCGTGCTGTCGCACGCATTCTGGATGAAATGGTTCAACAGCGACAGCGCCATCGTCGGACGCACGGTCGCGGTGAACGGCCACCCCTTCACGATCATCGGCGTGGCGTCGCCGGAGTTCCTCGGGATCGTCGGGCCGATCGTGACTGATGCGTGGGTGCCCACGATGATGCGGGGGGCGCTGCGGCCGGACGTTACTCGCGAGATCACCGATCCAGGCCACCCATGGCTTCAGTTCTTCGGCCGGCTCGCGGACGGCGCGACACGCGGTTCAGCGGAGCGCGAGCTCTCGGCGCTGACGGCTGCACTCGCGAGCGAAGGTACCGAGCCCGCGCGATTTGCCGCGTTCAACACCGTGCGCCTGTGGCCGATGACCGGCCTGCCCGAGGACGCGAGCACCGCCGCACTCGGTTTCATGAGTCTCCTGCTCGGGGCCGCGATGCTCGTCCTGTTCATCGCGAGCGTCAACGTGGCATCGATGCTGTCGGCGCGGGCGATCGCGCGGCGCCGCGAGCTGGCGGTGCGCGCTGCGCTGGGTGCAGGACGCGGGCGCCTCGTGCGCCAGCTCCTCACCGAGATTCTCGTGCTGTTCGTCCTCGGCGCCGGGGGCGGCATTGCGCTGACACTGATCGCGACCAACGCGCTCGAGCACTTGCCGATCCCATCCGATGTCGCGGTCGCGCTCGAGCTCTCTCCCGATGTGCGCGTCCTCGGCTTCGCCGTCGCAGTGTCTCTGATCACCGGGCTCGCATTCGGGCTTCCACCGGCACTCAAGGCATCACGCAGCGACATCACATCGCGCCTGCGCGATGGAGCCGCGGGGAGCGGTGTTCGACGCGGAATCATGGGCAACGCCCTCATTGTCGGCCAGCTGTCGCTGGCGCTCGTCCTCCTCGTCGCGGCAGGGCTCTTCCTCCGCGCGCTGAACCATGGGAGCCGAGTCGATCCGGGCTTCGATTCGGGCAACGTGGCGACGGTGTCGCTCGACACGCAGGCGTGGGGCTATGACGAGGCGCGTGGCCGCGCCTTCTTCGAGAAGCTGCGTCAGGACGTCGCGGCCCAGCCGGGTGTTACGGCGGTCTCGTACACGATGCATCTCCCGCTGACGATGCATAACAACGGCGACGAGATCCGGATCGATGGCGTCGTGCCGCCGGGCGGCGACCTGGACGCCGGGATCCCGATCTGGCTGGCGAACGTTGGCGTGGACTACTTCGACGTGCTTCGCGTGCCGCTCGTGGCGGGTCGGGATTTCGCCGACGCGGACAACGCCGGGGCGCCGCGCGTTGCCGTCGTCAACGAGACCTTCGCCCGCCGCTTCTGGCCCGACGGAAGTGCGCTCGGTCGATCGTTCCGGATGCATGAGCAGCGCGTGACGATCGTCGGGATTGCGCGCGACGCGAAGTACAACAGCCTCAGCGAGTCACCGCAGCCGTTTGCGTATTTCCCGATCGTCCAGTTCTGGAGCCCGAAGCAGACGCTGCTCGTCCGCACGGCCGGCGACCCGAACCTCCTCGCGCCGGCGATCCAGCGCGCGGTGCGAGCGATCGATCCCGGGCTCCCGCGACCGGCGCTCATCACCCTGCGCGCCGCGAACAGCATCGTCCTCCTGCCGCAGCGCGTCGCGGCCATCGTCACGGGCGCCCTCGGTGCAGCCGGCCTGCTGCTCGCATCGGTGGGACTGTACGGGATCATGGCTTACTCTGTGAGCCGCCGCACCCGCGAAATCGGGATCCGACTCGCGCTCGGTGCCCGCGGCTCAGGTGTGGTGGGCATGATCGTGGGCGAGGGAATGCGGCTCGCGTCCGTCGGAGTCGCCGTTGGCCTCGTGCTCGCGGCAGCCGGGGCGCAGCTCATCGCGAAGTTCCTGTTCAGCGTCAGCCCGTTCGATACGGTGACGTTCGCGGGGATGTCGGCGGTCTTCGTCATCGTCGCGCTGGTCGCGAGCTACCTGCCCGCACGCCGCGCTGCGGCGGCTGATCCGATGGTCATCCTGCGGGCGGAGTAGACTCAGCTTTCAGCGCTCGGCTGGAAGCTGCCAGCTCCGCGCTGCCTGTGGGGTGGCGGGACGATTGGAAAGACGTGCGACGAGCGGCCAGCAGCTCGGCTGCCAGGCCGTGAGATAGGTGCCACGGCGGAATCCGGAAAGGAAAATGCGGAACGGCCAGGGCATCGTGGCCCTTGTCGTTCCGCCGTTCCAGCCAACGCCCGTGCAGCTAGCCTGAGAGATTGTAGCCAAGCTGCTTGCCGATCGGCGCACGTTGTTTCAACCATATCAATCACCACCAGCAGCGGACAGCCGAGAGCTACCCGCTGCCTCTGCGAAGTCCCGATGACCGACATGGAGGGGGACTGCGTGTTGTACATGGTCGTGGAGCATTTCCGCGGTGGGGACGCGCGGCCGGTGTACCGGCGGTTTCGCGACCGCGGGCGTCTGGCGCCCGAGGGGCTGCACTACATCTCCAGCTGGGTGACGGAGGACATGACGCGGTGCTACCAGGTCATGGAGTGCGACGATCGCGCCCTGCTCGACGCGTGGATCGCGCAGTGGGCGGACATCGTGGACTTCGATGTCGTACCGGTGCGCACGTCGGCGGAGGCGGTGGCGTTCATCACGCCGCAGTTGTAGCGACGGCGCTCACTCCGACCGGAGGGCACGCACGGGATCGAGGCGCGCAGCGCGGCGCGCCGGCAGCCAGCTCGCCGCGACGGAGACGGCGATGAGCACGACCACATCATCGCCCAGGCGGAGATGGAGCTGGGACGCCCCGACAGCGCGCTCGCCTCCCTGCGGCGCGCATTGATGCGCGGCGAGGACTCAAGCGTCGTCGCGCAATTCGCGCTGTCGAAGGGGAACGCGCTTTCCCGCGCCGCGAACGGCACGAAGTCGCGCGATGACTACCGCCAGGCGATGCGATTCCTCGCCTTCGCCGACAGCGTCCGTCCTTCGGTCCAGGCAAAGTTCCTCATCGGCGCCGCGGCGCTCTCCGTGACCCAGGGCGCCCTTACCGACGCGCCCGCCGCCGCCGACAAGGCACAGAGCTGTGAGCTCGCGCGCCTCGGCGCAGAGATGATGCCGGTGGCTCTCTCCGGTCTCGAGTCAGGCCAGACGGTCGCCCCCGACGCCGCCCGGCAGTACCTAGACTACCTCGGGAAGCTCCAGCCATACCTCGACAAGCAGCTCGAGACGTTCTGCGTGCCTGGGACTGCGTACTGACTCCGTGGGTGATTGAGTCGGGGGAACGGCGGGACCGAGGCGGCGAGCCGATAGCTGCCCAGCTACGAGCGCTCAGTCAGGCGGAAAGGCGGTTCAACCGTACGCAGTAGCCGGTACGCAGTGCGTGCGCAGCAAGCAGTGCACATCCGTTCGCAGTCGCGGCCAGTGCGTACGCAGTACTACTCAGTACGCAGTCCCGCTATCGTATGTCATGCACCAATTCCGCTGGTCCCTCCGCTTCGCCGTCGCCGTCCTCGCGATCGCCGCCCCCGTTCGGCTGGGCGCACAGGTCCCGAGCCGCTCGCAGACCGAAGTTGCCGAGGCGACGATCCCCGAGCTTCAGACCGCGATGGAGCAGCGGCGGACGACGTCGTTGCAGCTCGTGGAGGCCTACCTCGCGCGCATCGCCGCGTATGACGCCGGCGGGCCGGCGCTGAACGCGATGATCCGAATGAACCCCTCGGCGCGGAGCGATGCCGCCGCGCTCGATGCTGAGCGCGCCACCGGACAGGTGCGCGGGCCGCTGCACGGCATCCCGATCATCCTCAAGGACAACTTCGAAGTCGCCGGCCTCGCGACGAGTGGCGGCTCGCTCGCGCTCGCGCTGAACATCCCGACGGACGACGCGTTCATCGTCCGGAAGCTTCGCGCGGCGGGCGCTGTCATCCTCGGACAGTCGAACATGCACGAGCTCGCGGCTGGCATCACGACCATCAGCTCGCTCGGCGGCCAGACACGAAATCCGTACGATCCCCGGCGCTGCCCGGGCGGATCGAGCGGGGGTACCGGCGTCGCGATCGCGGCGAGCTTTGCCGCGGTTGGGTGGGGCTCGGATACCTGCGGCTCCATTCGGATCCCGTCGGCATACAACAACCTCTACGGACTGCGCCCCACGCAGGGGATGGCGAGCCGCAGCGGCGTCATCCCGCTCTCACACACCCAGGACGTGCCGGGCCCCCTCGCGCGCACGGTGACGGATCTCGCCATCGCGCTCGATGTCACGATCGGGGCGGACATGGCCGACACCGGCACGCGTGTCTTCGCCGACCGGCCCGTGCCGCGATTCGTCGATTCGCTTTCCGCCACCGCGCTACGCGGCGCCCGACTGGGCGTGCTACGGAACTACTTCACCGACATCGACGCCGAGATCGCCGACTCGGTGCGCGCCGCGATCCAGGCGATGAAGGCGGCAGGGGCCGAGATCGTCGAGGTCACGGTGCCGGGCTTCGACAGCCTCATCGCCAACTCGAGCGTCATCGCCTACGAGTTCAAGTTCGACCTGATGGATTACCTCACGGCGCATCCAGCCGCAAAGATCGGGTCGCTGCGCGAGATTCTCGACCGCGGCCTGTATCACGATGCGCTGAAGATGACCTTCGAGCGTCGAGAGGCGGTCGGCTCGCGCGACAGCCCCGTGTATCGCGCGGCCCTCGCGAAGCGGTCGGTCATCCGACGTACGATCGTCGGAGTGCTCGACAGCCTCCGGCTGGATGCGCTGGTGTACCCGACGATGCGACGGAAGCCGGCCTTCATCGGCGACCCGCAGGCTGGCACCACCTGCGCGCTCTCGTCGCAATCCGGACTCCCGGCGCTGAGCGCACCGGCCGCGTTCAGTGAGGACGGCCTCCCGATCGGCATCGAGCTCATCGGACGCCCGTGGTCGGACGCGCGCCTCGTCGCACTCGCGTATTCGTTCGAGCGTGCGGGCGCACGCCGCCGCGCGCCACCGACGACCCCGCCGCTGGTGAACGGGCGGGCGCCAATGCCTGTTTCATTCACCGCCGCGGCGCGCGCAGCAACGCTGGAGGCGCGAGGCCGGTTCATCTTCGACCAGACGCGCAACGAGCTCTCGTACGTCATCCGTGTCGAGGGCACGACGCCGGAGCGCGTGCAGGCGGTCGTGCTCCTCCGATCGGACGCGGGGAAGGCGGGACACGTCATCCACCGCCTGTCGGGCGCAGGCGCGACATCGACGGTAGGGACGCTCCAGCTCGACGCGATCGACCGGCTCGCGCTGCGGGACGGGCGGCTCTCGCTGTCGGTCGTCACCCGCGATGATGCGTCCGGTGCGGGGAACGCGACGCTGCGGCTGCCGGGGAACGGCAGATGATCGAGGTCGCCCGCGCAGACATCACGACGCTCGACGTGGACGCGATAGTGAATGCGGCGAACTCGGGGCTCGCCGGAGGAGGGGGCGTGGACGGTGCAATTCACCGAGCCGCCGGTCTCGAGCTGGCGCCCGCCGCGATGGCGTTCGGCCGCTGCCCCCCCGGTGATGCCGTGATCACTCCCGGCTTCAACCTTCGCGCCCGCTTCGTCATCCACGCTGTCGGGCCGGTGTGGGATGGCGGCGAGCGCGATGAGGCCAACACGCTGCGCCGGACGTACGAGAGCGCCTTCGCGCGCGCCCGGGAGGAGTCATCGATCCGATCGATCGCGTTTCCCGCGATCTCCACCGGCGCCTACAGGTTCCCGAAGCTGCTCGCGGCGGAGATCGCCCTCGATGTCATGCGTCGCCACGTCGACGAGTTCGCGCGCATCGTCGCCTGCCTGTTCGACGAGGTCAGCGCTGCCCTCTATCGGCAGCTCCTCACCGATGCCGACCTCACTCATCGATGACGACGTCGCACCAAATCCTCATCGAGGCCGCCGTCGAATCCGCCGAAGGAGCGATCGCCGCCGAACGCGCCGGCGCGCACCGGATCGAGCTGTGCGCCAATCTCACCGAAGGCGGAACGACGCCGAGCGCCGGGACGATCGGCGCCGCGCTCGCGCGCGTCGGCGTGCCGATCTTCGTCATGGTTCGGCCGCGCGGTGGAGACTTCCTCTACTCCAGCATGGAGCTCAGCGTCATGATGCGCGACATCGCATCGGCGCGAACGCTCGGCGCGCACGGCATCGTGCTCGGAGTACTGACGAAGGACGGCGCGGTGGATGTCGAACGCACGCACGCCCTCGTCGAGTCGGCCCGCCCGCTTCCGGTGACCTTCCATCGTGCGTTCGACCTCGCGAGTGACCTCGGCGAGGCGCTCGATGCGCTCGTCGAGGCGGGTGTGCGCCGGGTGCTGACATCCGGCGGCAGCGCGCACGCGGGAGACGGGATCGAGCAGATCGGGTCGCTGGTGCAGCGCGCGGGCGACCGGATCACCGTGATGCCCGGTGGAGGGATCAAGGCATCGAACGTCCGGCAGATCGTCGACGAGACGGGCGCGCGCGAGATTCACGTCGGCGGCACGAAGCCGGTGGCGAGCGCCATGCGGTTCCAGCGCCCGGAGATCTCCTTCGCGCGTCCGCCGCTGCCGGACGAATACACCCTCACGACGATCGACGACGCGCGCCTGCGCAGCGTCATCTCCGCGGTCGCCGGACTGTAAAAGCGCTCGCGCGGAGGGCTGCATTGTGTTCGCGCGTGGGACGACGGCATTCCGCAACCGAACACGCGGCGGTGCGGCGTAGCCGAACGCCCATCCCGTAACACCATGTGCATAACGCGCTTGGGATGCTGGGCGCGCTGGCCCGATGCTTCCATTTGGGGAGTGGCTGGCCATCCCCACGAGGAGAGCACGATGGAAGTCGTTTTTCAGGACCTGCGCTTCGCGCTGCGCACGCTGCTCAAGAACCGCGGCTTCGCCATCGTCGCCGTGCTGACACTCGCCCTCGGCATCGGCGCGACGACCGCGATCTTCAGCGTCGTCAACGCGGTGCTCATTCGGCCGCTCGATTATCGCGACCCGGACCGGCTGTTCATCGTCAACACGGTTGGTTCGGCGCCGGGGGTCGGCAAGATCCGGTTGGCTCCGCTCGACTTCGTGGACTTCCGTCAGCGCACTCGCGCGTTCGAGTCGATGGCGGCCCACACCGGAACGGGCTTCACCCTGACGGGTGACGGGGACCCGGAGCTCGTCATCGGACAGCTCGTTACGGCGGAGATCTTCGACGTCCTCGGTGCACGTCCGCTTCTTGGGCGGGGGTTCCGCGCCGAGGAAAACGAGGCAGGCCGCGACAGGGTGCTCGTGCTTTCCCACGAGCTGTGGACGCGACACTTCGCCGGCGATTCTTCGGTGATCGGCCGGACCACGACGGTGAATGGCTTCGCATACACCATTGTTGGAGTGATGCCGGCGGGATTCGCCTACCCGAACTCCACCTACGCGCTCTGGTCACCACTCGCGCTCCGTGGAACGACGCCGAGCGGACCTCCCATCAATCGCAGTGCGCACTATCTCCAGGTCCTCGGCCGGCTCCGGCCCGGCATTACCGAAGATGCGGGACGCACGGAGATGGAAGCGATTGCCGCGCAACTTGGCGCGGAGTACCCGGAGACGAACGGAGGCTTCAGCGCGACGATCACCCGGCTCTCCGATGAGGTCGTGGGCGACGTGCGCGGTGCACTGCGACTGTTGCTTGGTGCCGTCGGCTTCGTGCTGTTGATCGCATGCGCGAACGTCACCAACCTGCTCCTCGCGCGCGCTACGGGCAGGCAACGGGAAGTCGCCATCCGCTCGGCGCTCGGCGCGACGCGCGCGCGGGTCATCCGGCAGCTCTTCACCGAGAACGCGCTCGTCTACCTCGCAGGTGCCGGCGTCGGGATCTTCCTCGCAACTTGGGCGCTCGATGTCGTAAAGACGTTCGCTCCCGCGGGCACCCCACGCATCGAGACGACGTCGATCGATATACCGGTGCTTCTCTTCGCGCTCGGGGCGACGCTGGTCGCGGCGGTGACGTTCGGCCTGGCGCCGGCATGGCAGCTCGCTCGGGAGAGCGTCACCGACTGGCTGCGCGCAGGACAAACCGGGGGCGCGACGCACCGGGCGCAGGCGCTGCGATCGGCGCTGACGGTAGGACAGATCGCGCTCTGCGTCGTTCTGCTCATGGGTGCCGGTCTCGCGCTCCGGAGCTTCGCGCGCCTTCGGGATGTGGATCGCGGCTTCACGACGGAGAACCTCCTCACGTTCAGCGTCATCATGCCTGCGTCGCGCCTTCCCGAAGGTGCGCAGATCCGCGCGTTCCAGCAGTCGCTCCTCGAGCGTTTCGCATCGGACGGCAGCATCGAGGCGGTGGGCTCGACGACGCAACTGCCGCTCAGCGGGAACGACATGGAGAACAGCGTCACCGTCGACGGGGTGGTAGCCGCCGAGGGCGGCGAGCCGGTGGCCGGTGTGCGCGGAATCGCCGGAGACTACTTCCGCGCGATGGGGATTCCCGTGCGCGGCCGCGGCCTCGATCGCACCGATCGGCAGGCGTCCGCGCCGGTGGTGGTCGTCAACGAGACATTCGCTCGCCGATACATCCCCGACGGCAGCCCGATCGGCCGGCGGGTAAGGATGGGTGACGCCTCATCCACGGATTCGTGGCGAACGATCGTTGGCGTCAGCGCAGATGTGCGGCATCGGGGTCTCGCAACCGATGTCCGGCCCGAGGTCTATCTCCCCTATGTGCAGCTCGACGATGGATTCATCCGCGACTGGGGGCGCGGGATGGCGGTCGTCATTCGCAGCGTCGTCGATCCGGCGACTGTAACGGCCAGCGCGCGCGGTCACGTCAAGGCGCTCGACCCGACAATGCCGTTGTATCAGGTGCGCACGATGGAGCAGCTCGCGTCCGACTCCGTTGCCGAGCCACGCTTCCGCACCCTGCTGCTTGGGGCGTTCGGTTTCCTGGCGCTCGCGCTCGCGACTGTCGGGATCTTCGGCGTGATGTCGTACTTCGTCACCCAGCGGACGAACGAGATCGGGATCCGCATGGCCCTCGGTGCGCGACCGGGTGATGTACTCGGCCTCATTCTCGCGCATGGGGCGCGGCTCACAGGGCTGGGGATCGGTATTGGAATCGTCGGGGCGGTGCTGCTGGCGCGCTGGATGCAGGCGATGCTCTTCGAGGTGAGTGCGACGGACCCGCTCACCTTTGCGGCGGTGATCGCGCTGCTCGGATCCGCGTCGATGCTGGCGATCTACCTGCCCGCGCGGCGGGCGACAGCGGTGGATCCGCTCGTGGCGCTGAAGAGCGAGTAGGCGGGGAGCCGGGAGCTTCTATTGTAGCTGGGGTGGCGCGCCACCATCGTTTGTGTTGTGACCGACACGCTCCGCAACCAGCTCCAGGCCGATCTCGGGCCCGGCTTCGACATTCAGCGTGAGCTGGGGGGCGGCGGGATGTCGCGGGTGTTCCTCGCCGACGATCGGACGCTCGACCGGCGCATCGTGGTGAAGGTGCTCGCTCCCGAGCTCGCCGCCGGCGTGAATGTCGAGCGTTTCAGGCGCGAGATCCTGCTGGCGGCGGGGCTCCAGCATCCGCACATCGTGCCCGTCCTCGCCGCAGGCGAAGTCGCCGACGATCCGGGCCCGGGCGCGAACGTCCTGCCGTACTTCTCCATGCCGTACATCGAGGGCGACGCGCTGCGGGGGCGACTCGAGCGCTCGGGCGCGATGCCGATCGGCGAGGTCGTCGCCATCCTGCGGGATGTCGCCAAGGGGCTCGCCTACGCGCATGGCCATGGCATCATCCACCGCGACATCAAGCCGGAGAACATCCTGCTCTCCGGAGGATCAGCCGCGGTCACCGACTTCGGCGTCGCAAAGGCGCTGTCGTCGGCGCGCCGCACGACGCCGGGCGGCGAGCTCACTGTCGTCGGCATGTCGCTCGGCACGCCTGCCTACATGTCGCCGGAGCAGGCAGCGGGTGATCCCGCGACCGATCACCGCGCCGATCTCTATTCGCTGGGACTGCTCGGCTACGAGATGCTTGCCGGGCGTGGGCCGTTCGGTGGGCGCTCACCGCAGGCGACCATCGCGGCGCACATGGCGGAGAAGCCGGTGGCGGTGGCGCGCGTTCGCAAGGATGCACCGCCGGTGCTGGCGGCGCTCGTCATGCGATGTCTGGAGAAGGATCCTGCGCTGCGCCCTGCGACCGCGGAGGAATTCCTCTCTGCGCTCGACGCGGCACCAGCGGGGCTGACTCGGCGCTCGAGGATCGCGCTTGGCATGGTCGCAGCGGCCGCAGTCATCGGGATCGGTGGGCTCGGATGGATGCTGCGGCAGTCGGAGAGCGGTCGCAGTACAGCTCCCGACCTCAGCGCGATCGCCGTCCTCCCATTGGTGAATACCAGCGGTGATCCGAAGGA
Organism: Gemmatimonadaceae bacterium; assembly: GCA_031426115.1. Lineage (GTDB taxonomy): Bacteria > Gemmatimonadota > Gemmatimonadetes > Gemmatimonadales > Gemmatimonadaceae > JANPKQ01. Next base: position 11,246 of record JANPKQ010000263.1, read on the forward strand.
CGAGTATTTCTCCGACGGAATGACGGATGAGCTGGCGAACGCGCTCACCCGCGTGAACGGGTTGCGTGTGGCATCGCGCACATCGACGTTCGCCTTCAAGGGCCGGCGCGATGTCGATGTGCGCGAGATCGGCCGGCGACTCGGTGTCGGCGCGGTGCTCGAGGGCACGGTTCGGCGTGATGGACGGCGGTTGCGGCTCGGGGCGCAGCTCACGAACACCGCCGACGGACTCTCGCTGTGGTCCGACAGCTACGCGCGGGAAGTCGAGGACATCTTCCAGGTGCAGGATGAGCTCGCGGGTGCGATCGTGGCGGCGCTCGCGCCACGGCTGGCGGCTCGCGATTCGACAGCGTCGCGGGTTGCAACCGGCAGTGCGGCAGTGCGCAAGACGAACGACCTCGAAGCGTACGACCTCTACCTGCGCGGGCGCTTCTTCTGGCACCAGCGCGGCGAGGCGGCGCTGCGGAGTGCGGCGTCGTTCTTCACGCAGGCGATCGCACGCGACTCCGGGTTCGCGAGCGCGCATGCTGGACTCGCCGATGTGCTTGCGCTGCTGCCGGTCTATGGAACGACGCCCGCCGACTCCGCGCTCCCGATTGCGCGTGCCGAGGCGGAGCGTGCGATCTCGCTCGATAGCACACTGGCCGAGGCACATACGACGCTGGGGCTCGTCCACAAGACCGTCGGCGACTGGGGGCGTGCAGAGCAGGTGCTGAAGCGTGCGCTCGTGCTCGATCCCGGGTCGGCCGCGGCGCATCAGTGGTATGGCGAGGTGCTCGTCATCACGGGAAGGATGCGGGAGGCGGCGGTCGAGCTGCGGCAGGCGCACCAGCTTGATCCGCTTTCGCCGGTGATCGCTGCGGAGCTGGGATACATGCTCACACTGGCCGGCGAGACCGATGCGGGCATCGCGATGGGACGGCGGGCGATCGCCCTCGCGCCCGACCTGTGGACGGGTCACGCGTTTCTCGGATCGTCGTTCCTCTTTGCCGGTCGGAACGCGGATGGGATCCCATTTCTCGAGCGGGCGGTGGCGCTGGATCGCAATGTGTCGCTGTTCCGGGGCGTGCTCGCATATGCGTACGGGAGGACGGCCCACACGGCGGATGCGCGCAGGCTCGTCGCGGAGCTCGAGGCGGAAGCGGCGCGCGGGGGTGCGGCGTCACCGATCGCGATCGGCTACATCGGGCTTGGTGAGGAGCAACGTGCGCTCGAGTGGCTGGAGCGCGCGGCTGGAGCGCGCGATCCGTACCTGCTGGCCATGGGCCTGACCCCGACGTGGTTCGATCCGCTGCGCGGCGATCCACGGTTCGCGCCGATCGCGCGGACGCTGGGGCTCGATCCGGTGGTCATGGCGAAGCGCACCGGCGGGTGAGTGTTTTGAGGGCAGGATCAACAGCAACATCAACTGCAACATCAACTGCAACAGCCATAAGAACGATTGAGCGGAAAAGGCGCGGATGCAGCGGATACCGCAACAGCAATTCAAGAAAGGATCACATGCTGCATGGGTATAACCTCGGGCCCGGAAATGCGGTTGATGCGATCCGCTTGATCCGTGCCTTTTCCGTTCAATCGTTCTTATAGGCTGTTGACGTTGCCGTTGCCTGGCGTGGCCGGCTTCAACGTCGGCAGTCGCAACGCGCAGCCGGCGCTGGGCGTACGGAGTGTAGCGCGCGTCCCCGTGGTGCCCACCGCGGCATCCGCAGTCTGGCGCTGCCCCTGAACCGCGTGCTAAGCTGAACGCCCTACCCGTCCTCCCGCCCGTCCCTCCAGGAGTAAAGTGATGATCGCTCGAGGCGCTCCCCGCCGCCTTTTCGCGACTTTGATGCTGAGCATCGGAGTCCTCGTCCCCTCCGTCGGCGCATATGGCCAGGCGTGGGTGACCGAAACCCGCGATCCGAAGCAGACGCAGGACGCAGATTTCGCGAAGGCGTACGCCGAGTGGACGGGTGCCGCGATGTATGGCAGCCCGCTGGTCGATCACCTGCCGAAGGTGAACGGCATTCCGTCACCGAAGGACGTACTCGGCTATCACATCGGGGCGCCGGCGAAGCTCACCTACTACGCCGATATCCTTCGGTACTACCGGGCCCTTGCCGCGGCGACGCCACGCGTGAAGATCGAGACGATCGGCCGGTCGGATGAAGGACGCGAGCTCGTCGTCGTCTGGGTGTCGTCGGATGCGAACATCGCCGGACTCCAGCGGAACCGCGACAACCTGAAGCGGATCGCCGATCCGCGCGGAATGAGCGAA
>JANPKQ010000264.1:0-2620 GCA_031426115.1 Gemmatimonadaceae bacterium
CGAATCCCGAGCGAGCCGCGCTGTATCGCGAGTATGTCGAGTTCGTGAAGAGGGCCATTGGCCGAACTCCGCACATGCCCGGAGAGGTCGGCGGGTGCCCGGCGATGTGGCGGGTGGTATTCCTCGCGAGGTTCAACGTGGAGGCTCCGGCCCGATGACCGGACGGCGGGCGCCATTTCTCCATCCCCTCACGTATCGCGCATCCAGACTTGCGGGGCTCGTCATGGCGAGCGTCACCTGTCTGGCTGAGCCGGTCGGCGCGCAGTCGGCGAGGCAAGCCCCCCCGCCGATGCAGTGTCCTTCCGTGACGGTGGATACGGTCATCGGCCCTGTGTACGGAATTCTGCTCGTCGAGCCGGCAACCGCGACGGTGCCGGACGGTCTCCTGGCGCGTGCGCTCGACGCACTGACGGTCGCGCTCATCAGCGACACGCTGGAGCTCGCGCCAGTGAGCGCGCTGAACGACATCGTCATCACGGCGATCACCACCCGGCGGTCGGGAGGCGAGACGCTGGCACCGTGGTGGCCCGGGCATCCATCGCTGACCACCGAGCTCGGATTCTCCATCGAGCCTTCCGGCGCGTTGGGCAATCCAAAGCTTCATGTCCGCGGCGACTCCGTGACGGCCGCCGTGCTGCTTCGCGGCCTGGCGCGCGTGCGCGCGCTGGACCAACCCCTGCCTCCGTCCGCCGTGCGGGTTCGCCTCCGGCTCAGCGTCAGCCCGGAATCAATGGAGGCCGCGGCGCCGCTCGTCGCGGTGCGCCTGCTCCGGACCTCGGCCCGCATCGGCCGCATGGTGCCCGAGGGCAGCCCGACGCCGAGGTACCCTCCCTGGGCGAAGGGCCGAAATCTCGGGGCGGCCGTGCTGGTCTGGTACGTCCTCGATGAGCGCGGGCACGTCGTGCGACGGACGATCGGAGCAACATCCGCCGCTCGTCCGACGGACGATTCGCACTATGAATCCTTCGTGAAGGCCGTCACCGACGTGACGCCATCCTGGATGCACGACCGCGAGTGGGTCCCTGAATGCGCGGGCCGGCGACAGGTGCTGGTGCGCGTCGAATTCAACATCGGACGTCAATGAAAGCCACTGTCTTCATCCTGCTCGCCGTGGTGCCACTGACCGCCGCCGCGCAGCAGCCGCCAGTTCCGAACGCACCGACGCGAGCCCTGCACCAGCTCGAGGACGACTTCTGGCAATGGCGCCTCCGCGAGTTCCCGGAGGGCTCGACCTGGCTCGGCGACAAGCGCTACAACGATCGGCTCACCGATCTCTCTGCCGCGGCGATCGAGCGCCGCAAGGCGGACACGCGGCGGATGCGGGACGCCGCGCGCGCGATCGACGCCGGATCGCTCGCCGGTGGGGACGCGCTTTCGCATTCGCTGCTCCAGTGGGAGCTCGACCTCGCGGTGGAAGGTCAGCGCTTCCCGACCGAGGCCATGATGCTCGACCAACTCGACGGGCCGCAGCTTGCCTTTCCGCAACTGTCGTCGGTGTCCCCCTTTGCCACCGCCGACGATTACCGCGCGTACATCGCCCGGCTCGAGGCGTATCCGCGGTATCTCGACCAGGTTACGTCGCTTCTGCGCTCCGGAATGAGGAGCGGCTGGATCCAGCCGAACGGCCCGCTGCGCGGTGTACCTGACCAGATCCAGGGGCAGCTCGTGTCCGATCCGGCGAAGAGTCCCCTCTTTGCGCCATTCGAGAAGATGCCGGAATCGATTCCCGAGGGTGACCGTACGCGGATCCGCACGGCGGGACGAGCCGCGATCGAGCGCGGCATCCTTCCGGCGCTGACGAGATTCCGCGACTTCGTCCGCGACACGTATCTCCCGGCAGGCACGCGAGCGATCGGAGCCTCTACGCTCCCCGACGGGAAGGCATTCTACGCGTACAGCATACGCCAGAGCACGACAACCACGCTCACCGCCGACTCCATCCACCGCATCGGGTTGAGCGAGGTCGCGCGCATCCGCGCCGAGATGGACTCCGTGGTGAAGCGCGTCGAGTTCAGGGGGACGTTCCAGGAGTTCCTCGTCTTCCTGCGCACCGACCCGCGCTTCTATTACACGAATCCTGACGAGCTTCTTCGCGGCTATCGCGACATCTCGAAGCGGGCCGACGCCGAGCTGCCGAAGCTGTTCGCCGAGCTGCCGCGCAACTCCTACGGCGTGAAGCCATTTCCCGACTACGAGGGGCCGAGCCAGACGACGGCGCGCTATTATCAGGGCGCCGAGGATGGGTCGCGGTCAGGGACGTTCATGGTGAATCTCTACAAGCTCGACATGCGGCCGCAGTACGAGATGGAGGCGCTGACCCTGCACGAGGCAGTGCCCGGCCATCACCTCCAGATCTCGCGCGGCCAGGAGCTGCGCGGGCTCCCCGCGTTCCGCCGCAACGCGAGCTATACCGCCTTCGTCGAGGGCTGGGCCCTCTACGCCGAGAGTCTCGGACCGGCGATGGGGTTCTATACCGACCCATACTCGAAGTTCGGCCAGCTCACCTACGAGATGTGGCGCGCCTGTCGCCTCGTCGTGGACACCGGCATGCACCACCTCGGCTGGACCCGCCAGCAGGCGATCGACTTCATGAAGGCGAACACCGCGAAGTCGGAGCAGG
>JANPKQ010000265.1:0-14464 GCA_031426115.1 Gemmatimonadaceae bacterium
CCACCATCGGGAGCACGAGTGAGCGTCATACAACGACAGGCGATGCGCCATGCCGGCGTGTCTGCGGAGCAGCGCTGAGATGGCGAAGAAGTCCGGTGACCGTTCCGCGGCGCGGCGACGCGCCCGCGCAGACAGGGATCCACGCGTGCTCGCCCCCGAGAAGCCGAAGCCGAGGCCGAAGCCACAGCCGGAGGAGCGCACCCGGCACAGCGACCTCACGACGGTCGCCTCTGCGCGGCGCCGCGGTCCCGTCACCGCGGGCGGCAAGAAGATGGACCCGTCGGTGCTCGCAACGGCCGAGCAGGATGCGCGCGAGGGACTCCGCGAGCGGACGGAGGAAGGCCACAAGAAGGCCGGCCGCACACCCCCTTCGCAGCAGAGCGAGACGCGCCGCGCCGGAGCGACGCGGGTGATCGACGATGCGATCCGCGACTTCGTCCAGCCGGTCACCGAGGATGAGAAGCTCCTCCAGTCGGGTGGGCCGCGGACGCCGAGCGCGGATTTCACGCGCAGCGATCCGTGGCGCGTCATGCGCATCACGAGCGAGTTCATCGAGGGATTCGACACGCTCTCATCAGTGGAGCGCGGCGTGACGATCTTCGGATCCGCGCGCACCGGGCCGGAGGATCCGCAGTACAAGGCGGCGCACGACACCGCGGCGCTGCTGTCGCAGGCAGGCTTCTCGATCATCACCGGCGCCGGCCCCGGGATCATGGAAGCGGCGAACAAGGGTGCCCGGCTCGGTATCGGTGAGTCGGTCGGCTGCAACATCGAGCTCCCGTTCGAGCAGGGCGCGAACCCCTACGTGGATCGCCTCGTGAACTTCCGCTATTTCTTCGTGCGGAAGACGATGTTCATCAAGTACTCGGTCGCGTTCATCATCTTCCCGGGCGGCTTCGGGACGCTCGATGAGCTGTTCGAGGCGCTGACGCTCATCCAGACGGGAAAGATCTACCAGTTCCCGGTCATCCTCTTCGGCCGCCACTACTGGGCAGGCCTGCTGCGCTGGCTCCAGACGCGCGTGCTCACGGAGAAGAAGATCTCGCAGGGCGACATGGACCTCATGCTGCTCACCGACGATCCCGCGGAAGCCGCCGCGGCGGTGATCGCCGCGTATGAGGCGCAGGCGAAGACGGCGAAGGAGCGCGAGAGCTGATGGCGAAGAAGAAGCAGGGAGACCCGACGCGCGCATCGGCGGGCGGCCCGAAGGCCACCCAGAAGCGCGCCGCGGAAGAGCGCGAGCAGAAGGGGCACGGCGCACGCGCGGGCGGCGGCAACCGCTTCCTCCGCGGACAGCGAATCGATCCCCGTCGCATCGATGGCAGCGAGACGGTCGCTGACCTCATCGAGGGGACGTTCCTCGCCTACAACGCCGCCCGGCTCCGCGAGGGTTGTCAGCTCTTCACGCAGAAAATGCTCGACCCGGATGTCACGGTGGGTCTCTCGCTCACGGGCGCGCTGACTCCCGCGGGCCTCGGCATGGCTGCGCTCATCCCGCTCATCGAGGCGGGCTTCGTGGACTGGATCATCTCGACGGGCGCGAACCTCTACCACGACACCCATTTCGGTCTCGGACTCTCGATGCATCGCGGGAACGCGCAGGAGTCCGACATCGTGCTGCGCGAGGAGGGCGTCGTCCGGATCTACGACATCTTCTTCGACTACGACGTGCTGCTCTCCACGGATGCGTTCTTCCGCCGGATCATCCAGGGGAAGGAGTTCCAGCGGAGCATGTCGAGCGGCGAGTTCCACAATCTCTGCGGCAGGTATGTCGCGGAACGCGAGCGGCAGCTCGGCATCGGCCAGAAGTCACTGCTGTCGGCGGCATACACGGCGGGCGTGCCGATCTACACGTCCTCTCCGGGCGATTCGTCGATCGGGATGAACGTCGCGGCGCTCGCGCTCGACGGCAACAAGTGCACGATCGACCCGAACGCCGATGTGAACGAGACCGCGTCGATCGTGCTCGCGGCGAAGCGCGGCGTGACGGCGAAATCGGCAGGCCGGCGCAACAGGACGGCCGAACCGACACCGGGCGGTCGGAGCGGGGTGCTCATCCTTGGCGGCGGCAGCCCGAAGAACTTCATGCTCCAGACCGAGCCGCAGATCCAGGAAGTGCTCGGCATCGACGAGAAGGGGCATGACTTCTTCTTCCAGATCACCGATGCCCGGCCCGACACCGGCGGCCTCTCCGGAGCGACGCCGGCCGAAGCGGTGAGTTGGGGGAAGATCGATCCCGATCGGCTGCCCGACGCGGTGGTGTGTTACATGGATTCCACCGTCGCGTTGCCGCTCCTGACTGCGTACTCGCTCGCGCGGCATGAGCCGAGGCCGTTGAAGCGGCTCTTCGATCGCCGCGAGGAGATGATGGAGACACTGCGAACGGAGTACATGCGCGCGGGGCATGAGCCAATGGCGGCGGCGGAGACGGAATCGATACTGCCGCAGCATCGGTAGCTGACAGCTGACGGCAATCAGCCGGGAGCTTCACTGACCGCACTACGTACGGACCTGCATTGCTTACTGCGCACGCACTTCGTACGAAGTACCTGGCACACACTGTCAGAGCGGGCCTGCACGGCAGGCGGAACTGCACAGGGGAACGACTGTTGACTGGCGACCCGCGCGTGACGGGTGACGACGGGCTTCAGCGCAGCACGGTCATTGGATCGACCCGGGTGGCGCGCCGCACCGGGATGAGCAGCGCCACGGTGCCGCAGACCAGGAGCGTCATCACCGCGATCCCGAGCGCCACGGGATCGAACTGCGAGACGCCATAGAGCAAACCACGCAGCGCGCGAGTCACGATGACGACGCCGACCGCGCCCCCGGCGAGCCCGAGCGCCATCCACACGCCGCCCTGTCGGAGGACAAGCGCGGCGATGCCGCGACGGCTCGAGCCGAGCGCCAGGCGCACACTGAACTCGTGCTCGCGCGCGGCCGCCATCGCGGCGAACATCGCATAGACACCGACCGACGCGAGCAGCAGCGCCAGCGTCCCGAACGCGGTCATCAGGACGACTGGCAGCCTCCGGCCCACCAGGCGTTCGCTCAGCATCGCGCTCAGCGAGCTCGCATCGTCGATGGGCAGCCGAGGATCGATTGCAGCAAGCTCTCGGCGCACGGGGTCGATGAGGCTGTTCGGGTCCACTCGCGTCCTGATGACGAACGCCGACCCACCCCACGGATCCTCTCGGTTCGAGACGTACAGCTGCGGCTCCGGCTCGGCACGAGCCGGATCGTTGCGGACGTCGGCGACGATTCCTACGACTTCGGGCGTCCACGGCGACGCGGGATCGGGTCCCATGCGGATGCGGGAACCGATCGCCTTGCCGTCGGGCCAGTAGCGCCGTGCCATGCTCTCGCTGACGATGACCCCCGGCTGCTCGCGAGGACGCGTGTCGGCGGCGAAGGTGCGCCCGCTCAGCAGCGCGATCCCCAGTGTGCGGAAGTAGTCGTCGGACACCCCGGTGTACAGGACGAAGGGCGACGCGTCGTTCGGAAGCGGTGGCGCTCCAACGATCGTGAAGCCGACGCGGTTCATCACCCGCATTGGCACATCGCTCGTGCTCGCAACGGCAACGACTCCTGGCAGCGCGCGCACTCGCGCCTCGAGATCCTTCATGAAGCGCACGCGCGATTGGCCGGTCGCGTAGTCGCCAGGCGGGAGCTGCACCGCGACACCGAGAACGCGCTCGGGCGTGAAGCCGAGCGGCGCATCGACGATGGCCCACAGGCTGCGCGCGAGCAGGCCTGCGCCTGCAAGCAGGCTGACACAGAGGGCGATCTGTCCCGCTACGAGCACACCGCGCGACCGACGGGAGCGGCGTCCCTCGCTCATGCCGCGCGACTCGTCCCGCAGGGCCCCCTGCGGGTCTGCGCGGCTCACCGACAGCGCCGGTGCCACGCCGAATGCGAGTCCCGTACACAGCGCGAGCAGCATCGTGAAAAGCATGGCACCGGCGTCCAGGGACAGCTCGGCATGATCAGGGAGCGCGGGCAGCGCGAGCGTTCGCACTACGGAGAGGCCGAGCCCCGCGAGCAGGAAGCCTGCCGCGCCGCCCGTCAAAGCCAGGACGATGCTCTCGGTGAGCAGTTGGCGGATGAGACGCCCGCGGCCTGCGCCGAGCGCGACCCGGATCACGAACTCCTTTCGTCGCGAGATGGCGCGAGAGAGGAGCGCACCGGCGAGGTTCGCGCACGCAATGAGCAGGACGAGTCCGGCGCTTCCCATCAGCACGAGCAGCGGCGTGCGGGTGCTTCCGATCAGCGCATCCCGCACGGGCATGACGGTGACACCGAATCTGCCGTTGTCCTCCGGGTACTGACGCGCCAGATCCGCCGCGAGGGCGCTGGCCTCGCGCTGTGCAGCATCCACGGCGACGCCAGGCTCCAGTCGCGCGACAGCGCCAAGCCAATGGCGTCCTCGAATGCGCACGGGATCACTGAGCGCCGAGCGAAGCTCCAGGGGGAGGTAGAATCCCGCCTCGCCAAGCGGACCGATGAAGCCGCGAGGCAGGACCCCGGTGACGGTTCGTGAGACTCCGTCGATGCGGACCGCGCGTCCAATGACGGAGGGATCGCTCGCGAAGAGCCGCTCCCAGGTGGAGTGGGTGAGCATCACGACGGCGGGCGCCCCGGCCGCCGTGTCGGCGTCGCTCAGCGTGCGACCGAGCGCCGGGCGCACGCCGAGGATAGAAAAGAGGGCAGGCTCGACATCGACGGTGGTGACGACGCGGGGCCCGTCCTCTCCGAGGTACGCCAGGTTGTACGGCAGGCCCCTGAAGGCGGCGATACCGGAGAAGGACCGCTGGCGCGCCGCGATGTCGGCGACGGTGCCCGCGCTGAGCGGGGCGCGATCGCTGGTCCCGTCGACGAGGCGGCCGTAGAGACGCACAACACGATCGGCGTCTGCATACGGAAGCGCGTCGAGGAGAACCGACTTCACGACGCCGAAGATGGCCGTGTTCGCGCCGATGCCAAGGGCGAGCGTGAGGATTGCGAGGAGCGAGAACAGAGGCGCACGTGCGGCGCCGCGGATGCCGAAACGCAGGTCCTGTCGGAGATCACCGAGCCAGTCCCTGTGGGCGGCAGCGCGGCGCTCGGCGGCGAGGAGCTCCGTGCACTCGTCGCGAACGCCACTGAGGTCGCCGAGCCGCTCGAGTGCCGCGGCGCGCGCATCGACCGGATCCATCCCGCGGGCGATGTAGTCGCGAATGCGCTGCTCGATGTGGAAGGTGAGCTCATCGTCGACCTCGGCCCGGGGCTCGGGATCGACCAGGCGCTTGCCGCGCTTGCTCGGGATTGGATCGCGCATGGTCACCGTGCCCAGCTCGGGGCGCTCGTGGTGGCAATCGCCTGGCTCACTGCACCGGAGAAACGCCGCCATCCGGAGGTCTGATCGCGGTACTGCCGCTTTCCTTCCGCAGTGAGCCGGTAGAATTTCGCGCGCCGGTTGTTGTCGGACACTCCCCACTCGCCCTTGATCCATCCCTTTCGCGTCATGCGGTAGAGGGCAGGATAGAGGGAACCCTCCTCGACGCGAAGGACGTCACCGGTCGCGCTCTCGATCCAGCTTGCGATGCCGTAACCGTGCATCGGCCCCCACGAGAGGGTCTTCAGCACGAGGAGCTCGAGGGTACCCTGAAGGAGGCCGGAGTCGTTGGCGAACATGCGGTGGGTTCCGTGGCGAGAAGTCGTGGACGACCCGGATGAGCGGTGTGCGCGGTCCCTATGCCGGTCTATGGGAAACAATGTCATTCTTCCCTTAGACGCGCAAGGGGAGGGGTATCCGGGTGCGTGTCAGGAGGAGCGCTGGGCCGGACAGCCGCGCTCAGTCAGTACGCAGCAGTGCGAATCACCGCCCTGACGAAATTCCTCCGCGATAAATCCCATCCGGAGACGTACGCCACCCCCGCCTCGCCTCCCATCACCTCCACGAGGATCTGATCCTCGCTGCTGCCCGCTGCGTGCATCGTGTCGATCCGGCCAATGATCTCGTCAAGCCAGGCAGCCTTTGCGATGAGCATCTCCGTCGGCCGCGCGATCTCGCCCTTGTGGGAATCGAGCATGCGCCGCGGCTCGAGTCGCGCGATCGCGCGAAGGGAGCGCACGAGCTGCCGCGGATCTTCGCCCGGACGCGCGACGCGGACCTTCACGCTCAGGAAGAGATCTCCCGCGAACAGCGTCCGTCGCTCGGCATCCCAGATGACGTGATGATCCGCCGAGTGGCCCGGTGCGTGAATCATCTCCAACCCGTCCGGTGTGTATGGCACCACCGGCCGACGGAGCGGGGGCATCGGCGACCAGACGAACCGGCGGTAGAAGCCGATCGGGTCCACCCCGCGGATGGCCTCGAACGTCTGCGGGGCTGCACCGAGCGGGGTCCCACAGCCCGCGACGAGATCGGCGTTGCCCGCATGATCCTCGTGTTGGTGGGTGAGCACCACCCCGGCGGGGCGCATCTCGGCGAGCAGCTGCGAGAATTCGCGCCGAACGGCGTGGAAGGCCGTGTCGATCAGGGTGCCGCGCGTCAGGAAGACATACACGCCGTACCCGACCAGTCGGCTCCGCACGGTGCTGAACCGCACGGCCGTGATGTCGGGGAGTCGCGTGATGCGGACTACAGAGCTCACGTTGGAGCCCGCGGGGGACGCGTGCCGACGTGACGAATGTGCAAGCGCGGCGACAGCGGGAGCGATAATTGCTTCTTGGCCCCGCTGGACATACACTCCATGAAAAGCGCCCGGCTCCCAAGGCCGGGCGTTCCACGTTTGCCGTCGCACCCCCCAGAGCCATGATTGAAGAACTGAAGGAGAAGCTGTCGCTGGAAGCCGCGAAGCTCCAGCACGAGCTCAACGTCACGCTGCCCGCGGAGATCCGGCGGGCCGTCGAGATGGGCGACCTTCGCGAGAACAGCGAGTACAAGGCTGCGCTCGAGCGGCAGCAGCTCGTCCAGGCGCGCCTTGGCCAGCTTCACGAGCGCCTGAGCAAGCTCTCGTCCATCGACGTGAGCCAGATCCCGAACGACAAGGTGGGCCTCGGCTCGCGCGTCGTCGTCCAGGACCAGCAGACGAAGGCCTCCGAGACCTTCCACCTCGTCTTCGGCGACTCGGTCGAGTTCCAGGAGGGCCACGTCAGCATGTCGTCGCCCATCGGACGCGCGCTCGTCGGCAAGGGAGTCGGCGATGTCGTGCTGCTCAAGCTCCCGGCAATGCTGCGGAAGCTGAAGATCACCGACCTCGCGACCATCCACGAGTCGCACGCACAGGTCGAGTGACGCGGTGACGCTCCGGCCACTGTGGTGGCCGGAGCCGGCGATGTCGAACGGGCGCCCCGCTCACGGCTCGCCCGCATCCACCGCGAAGATCCGCCTCGCTTCGGAGCCGTAGGCCTCCAGCTCCCGGTCGAGACGGGCGACGTCCCACCCCAGCAGCGGTGCAACGATCGCGGCAACCCGCCGGGCTGCAGCCCTGCCATTGTCCGGCGTCTCGAATGCGATGTGAGTCCGTCGGATGAGCAGGTCGCCCAGCGTGCATGCATGCTCTGACTCCACCGCGTACGGCATCTCGCCGAGGATGTAGGGCAGGTCGGGCACGATGCGCTCGCGCATTCGCGGGTCCGAATCGCCGCGCGCCCATACGCGCACCCACGCCGATCCGTGCGCAGTGACGAGCCGTTCCGCGACCGCGGAGTCGGCGATCGTCGCCCGCGCCTTCGCGAGGGCCGCGTCCAGCGAGGGGATATCGCCACCGGGCAGGGGCACGGTGTCCGTCGTGCATGGTGCGCCGGTGCGTCCCAGTCGATGCTCGAGCGCGTCCACGACTTCGGCAGCGATCGCCCGATACGCGGTAAGCTTGCCACCCGAGATGGTGACCATTCCGCTCGCGGTCCAGTCGAGCGCGTGCTCGCGTGAGGCGCTCGATGCGCCGCCCGTGTATCCCGCCGCGATCAAGGGACGAATGCCGGCCCACGCACTGATGACGTCGTCGCGTCCGAGGCGGGCCGCGGGGAAGAAGGCGTTCGCGGTCGCCAGCAGGTAGGCGACGTCGATCTCCGACGCGCGCACTTCCTCGGGATCCGCATCGGTCGGCGTTTCCGTGGTTCCGATGATGGCACTGGTGCCCGCGGGGAGCACGAACATCACACGTCCATCCACTGGCGAGAGCAGGGTGAGCGCGCCTCGATTCCGGATGCGCTCGCGCGGCACCGCGATGTGGACGCCCTTCGAGCCGCGAACGCTTGGGGCGACATCATCATGCTCCAGCCGCCTGATGTTGTCCGTCCACGGGCCCGTCGCATTCACGACCACCTGCGCGCGCGCTGTCGTGTGACGGCCGCCGAGCGCATCGTCGATGTCGATGTCGAATCCGCCATCCCGCGCGACGAGCCGGCGCACCGCTGCATGATTGACGACGGTAGCGCCGGAAGCGATCGCCCCCATCGCGTTCGCGAGCGTGAGCCGCGTGTCGTCCGTCGCGGCGTCGTAGTACATGCCGCCGCCGCGCAGGCCATCGGGGCGGAGCGCCGGCTCCCGCGCAAGGACGCCGCCGGTCCCGAGCCGCTGGCCGCGCGTGACGTTGCGGAAGAGCGAGAGCGCGTCGTAGAGGAACAACCCTGCCGCGAGCTTCCACCGCGGGACGCGAGCGCCGCGATACACCGGCCATGTGAACGCCAGCGGCCTCACGAGATGCGGCGCAAGCTTCAGGAGGAGCCGTCGCTCGCGGCTGGACTCGAAGACGAGCTGGAAGTATCCGTGCTCGAGATAGCGAAGGCCCCCGTGAATCAGCCGCGACGAGCGGCTCGACGTCCCCGCCGCGAAGTCATCACGCTCGATCAGCGCGACGCGCAGTCCTCGCATCGCTGCGTCGCGCGCGATCGACGTCCCGTTGATCCCTCCGCCGATGACCAGCGCATCGAACGGCTCGGCCGCGAGCGCGTCGAGCGCGTGGGCCCGGGTGTCGAGTGCTGGCGTCACGCCGCGCCGATCACCGACTTGATCCGCTCGATCTGCCGCAGGTGCACGAGGTCGTGCGCGGCGAGGAGCTTCGTGATGTGCCGGACGGTTTCGCGGCCTCGCTCATTGTGCATCCCCGCTCGCTCCCACTCATCTGGCCGGAGCGCCCGCAGCAACTGAAGGCTGCGGGCGCGCATCACCCGGATCTGGCTCAGCGCATCGGGGAGCGACGTCTCGGCGTACCGGAGTCGCTTCGCCCACGCATCCTGGTCGTAGCCTTCGATCACTGGATTGTCGGAGGCAAGGATGAGCCGGATGCGATAGCCGTAGACAATCTCGGAGTCGGCGAGGTGCTGCACGACCTCGATGATCGACCACTTTCCGGGCTTCTCGGGCTGCCGCACCTGCGCATCCGTGAGGCGCGCGACGGCGTGCTCGATCGACAACGCGAGCTCCGCCTGGACGACGAGTGGATCGCGGTCGCCGAGCAGCTCGAGAAGCGACTGGGTGTATCGTTGGGCGGCACCCTTCGCGGCGCCGGCGGGGTTGCTGAAGACGTCGGTCATGGCTTCGGAAGGTCCATGGCCCGCGCGCGCCCCGCAAGGCATTGCCGTCTCAGCGCACCCCGATCCCGCTCTTCGTCCTCGATTCCCCGGGAGGCAGCGCGGGAACGGGATGAGACGCGGCTGACACGGGCCTGGACTTCCCGGCGCGGGCGAACGTGATGAGCGCGACACCGGCGAGGACGACGCCCGCGGCGACCATCGTCCGCGCCGTCAGCGGCTCTCCCGCCAGCGCCCACCCGAGAATGAGCGCAACCACCGGATTCACGTAGGCGTACGTGGACACGCTCGCCGCGGAGCTCACCGTCAGGAGCCAGCTATACGCGGTGAACCCGATGATCGACCCGAAGACGATGAGATACGCCACGGCAATCAGGGACTTCGTGGACATCGCTGAGAATGACACGCGCGAGGACTCCCCGCCGATGAGGCCGGCGAGGAGCAGTAGCGCGCCGGCCGCGAGCATCTGCATCGCGGTCGAGAGTCGCGCCGATGATGGCAGTGCGAGCGAGCGCGAATAGATCGAGCCGCCGGCCCACGCGAGCGTCCCGCACAGCAGCACGATGGCGCTGCGGGGATCAACCATGCTCGCGCCGAGGATGTCGCCCGGCCCGATCAGCAGGACGAGTCCGCCGATGCCGAGCGCGATTCCGGCGATGACCTTCGCGTTCGGGCGGTCGCCGCCGCGCCGCAGCGACTCGAAGATGACCATCCACAGCGGCGTGATCGCGACGACGAGGGCCGCGAGTCCCGACGGCACGAACTGCTCCGCCCACGACACCGCGCCGTTGCCAATGGTGAGCAACAGCGCGCCAATGATCGCGGTGTTGATCCACTGGCGAGGCGTCGCCCGCGCGCCTTCGCGTATCGCGGCCCATGCGTACAGCGCAGCTCCGGCGATGACGAAGCGCGTCCCCGCCATGAGCAGCGGCGGCATCGTCTCGATGGCGTACCGGATGCCGAGAAACGTCGAGCCCCAGATGATGTAGATCGCCGCGAAAGCGGTGGCGATTTTCGCGCGCGATTCGGCCATGGACGAAGGATGACGGGTGTGCTGGCGCATCGTCAATCAACGGCAATGTCACGGCGGACCACTCCCCCGCCGATCCTCGCGGCCGTAGCTTTCGCCCATGCTTCGTTATGGAAATGGGCGCCGCGTCGCCATCGTCGCCGGCGTGCGCACGCCCTTCACCAAGGCGGGAACGGTCCTCAGGTCGATCACCGCGATCGAGATGGGGAAGCTCATCGTCGCGGAGCTGATCCAGCGTGCGGAGCTCGATGGCAGGGAGGTGCAGGGACTGGTCTTCGGGACCGTCGTGCCGTCGGTCGTCGCGCCGAACATCGCTCGCGAGGTATCGCTCATTCCTGCGCTCCCCAAGGGCGTGCAGGCATTCACCGTGAGCCGCGCGTGCGCCTCGGCCAACCAGGCCATCACCGACGCCGCAGACCAGATCGCACTGGGGCACATGGACGTCGCGATCGCCGGCGGAGCGGAGTCGCTGTCGAACATCCCGATCCTTCATTCGAAGGGGATGTCCGACATCCTCGTCGCGGCGAGCAAGGCGAAGACGATGCCGGGGCGCCTGAAGACGCTCGCGCGCATTCGGCCGAAGGATCTCGTTCCCATCACGCCGGCGATCGCCGAGCCCTCCACCGGCGAGACGATGGGCGAGTCCGCCGAGAAGATGGCGAAGATCAACGGGATCACGCGCGAGGACCAGGATCAGTTCGCGCTGCGCTCGCATCGCCTCGCTGCGGCGGCGGTGGCCGATGGGAGGTTGACGGCGGAGATCGTCCCGGTGTACGTGCCGCCGAAGTACGAGACCGTCGTGATGAGCGACAACGGGATTCGGCAGGACACCACCTATGACCAGCTCGCGGCGCTGCGACCGGTCTTCGACCGCAAGTACGGGTCGGTGACGGCGGGGAATTCCTCACCGCTCACCGATGGCGCCGGGGCCCTGCTCCTGATGAGCGAGGAGAAAGCGCGCGCACTTGGCTACCAGCCGCTCGGCTTCATCCGATCGTATGCCTATGCTGCGCTCGATCCCGGCGAGCAGCTCCTCCAGGCGCCGGTGCTCGCCGCGCCGCTTGCGCTGAACAGGGCCGGCCTGACGCTCAAGGACATGGACCTCATCGAGATGCACGAGGCGTTCGCGGCCCAGGTGCTCTCGAATCTCAAGGGCTTCGAGTCGAAGGCGTGGGCGGAGCGCGCGGGGTTCTCGCATCCCGTCGGGGAGGTGGATCGGTCGAAGCTCAACGTGATGGGCGGCTCGGTGTCGATCGGCCACCCATTTGGCGCGACCGGGGAACGGATCACCATCACGCTGCTCAACGAGCTCGGTCGGCGCGGTGGCCAGTTCGGCCTGATGACGGTGTGCGCAGCGGGCGGGCTCGGGTTCGCGATGGTCGTGGAGCGCGCCTGAGATGACCACACCATACGCGATCACGACGGAGATCGACGACGGCATCGCGATCCTCACCTTCGACATGCCGAACGAGCCGGTGAACAAGTTCAACCGGCGGGTGAAGGACGAGCTCATCGCACTGTTCGACCGCCTTGCGGCCGATCAGTCGATCATCGGTGCGGTGCTCCTGAGCGGGAAGAAGGACATCTGGGTCGCGGGCGCGGATATCGAGGAGTTCCTCGAGCTGACGACACCGGCGGAAGCCGAGCGATTGAGCCGTGATGGGCAGCAGATGCTCGACAAGCTCGAGACCCTGCGCGTTCCGGTGGTTGCCGCGATTCACGGGGCTTGCCTCGGCGGCGGGCTCGAGGCGGCGCTGGCCTGTGCGTACCGGATCGCAACCGATCATCCAAAGACGGTGCTGGCGCTGCCAGAAGTGAAGCTCGGGCTCATTCCGGGCGCGGGCGGGACACAGCGGCTGCCGCGGCTGATCGGCCTCCGTGCAGCGCTCGACATGATCCTCACGGGCAAGAACGTGCGCGCGAAGCAGGCGAAGCGGAGCGGTCTCGTGGATGAGGTCGTGCATCCGGCGATCCTCCGGCAGATCGCAGTCCGTCGCGCGCGTGAGCTCGGGAGTGGAACGCTGAAACGCACGGTCCATGGTGGCAACAACGGCGCGCTCGGCCTGCTGCTCGATGCGAATCCGCTCGGGCGACGGCTCGTGTTCAAGAAGGCGACCGACGAGACGCTGAAGGAGACCCGCGGGCATTATCCGGCGCCGATGGCCGCGCTGCGAGCGGTGGAGGCGGGGTTCGATCTCGGAATTCACGGCGGGTTCGCCGAGGAGGCGACGCTCTTCGGCGAGATGGCGATGAGCGACGTCGCGAAGGAATTGATCTTCCTTTTCTTTGCGACGACGGAGCTGAAGAAGGATCCTGGCGTCCCGGAGCCGGCGCCCGAGCCGCTGCCCATTCATCGCCTCGGGATCATCGGGGCGGGATTCATGGGAGCGGGAATCGCGTCGGTAGCCGCGCCGGAGGGCACGAGCGTCCGCCTCAAGGATGCGGACAATGGGCGTGTCGCGAAGGGGCTCGCGGCGGCGCGTACGGTTCTCGAGGAGAAGCTCCGGAAGCGCCACATCACGCGACAGGTGTTCGACGACCAGGTCGCGCTGATCACGGGAACGACCGACTACAGCGGCTTCGCGAGCGTGGATCTTGTCATCGAGGCGGTCTTCGAGGACATCGCGGTCAAGCACGGGGTGCTGCGCGAGGTCGAGCAGATCGTCGGGGAGCACGCGATCTTCGCATCCAATACGAGCACGATCCCGATTACGCGGATTGCGCAGGTCGCGGCGCGGCCCGATCGCGTCGTCGGGATGCACTTCTTCTCGCCGGTGCACAAGATGCCGCTGCTCGAGGTCATCGTCACCGAGCGCACGTCGCCGGAGGTCACGGCGACAGTGGTCGCATACGGCAAGCAGATCGGGAAGACGACGGTAGTCGTGCGCGATGGACCGGGCTTCTACGCGAACCGCATTCTCTCGCCGTACATCAACGAAGCGGGGAAGCTGCTCGACGAGGGGGCCACGATCGATGGTATCGACGCGGCGCTGATGGACTTCGGGTTCCGCGTCGGGCCGATAACGCTGGTGGACGAAGTCGGCATCGACATCGCGGGGAAGGCGGGGAACATCATCGCCGATGCATTCGGCTCGCGCATGGCGCCGTCGCAATCGCTCCAGCGTGTCGTCTCCGAAGGTCGCTACGGACGGAAGGGGAAGAAGGGCTTCTATCTGTACGATGAGAAGGGAAAGAAGGGCGGCGTGGACCCGACGGTGTACGACCTGCTGCCCACGGGTCGGACGCGCTCGAACATTCCCCCCGATGAGATCCGCCAGCGCACGGTGCTCGCGATGGTGAACGAGGCAGCGCGCTGCCTCGAGGAGGGAATCCTCCGCTCGGCGCGCGACGGCGACATCGCGGCGGTCTTCGGGATCGGCTTCCCGCCATTTCGCGGCGGGCCGTTCAGGTACATGGACACCGTGGGGATCGCGGACATCGTCGCGCAGCTGGAGGACTTGAACGGGCGGTTCCCGCCGCGATTCGCGCCGGCGGATCTGCTCGTGGAAATGGCGCGCTCCAATCTTCGCTTCTATCCTTAGGAACTGCGTACCGAGTACTGGGTACGGACGGACCGCGACTGCTTACGGACGGGCACTGCTTACTGCGCACGTACTTCGCACGGAGTACCTGGTACACAGTGCCAGAGCGGGCCTGTACGGCAGGCGGAAGAGCGGGCGACGCCGGGAACGTCGGTGTAACCGTGCGAAGTAGCCGGTACGCAATGCGTGCGAAGTAAGCAGTGCAGATCCGTACGTAGTTGCGGTCAGTATAGCTAGCGGCTAACAGCTGACAGCTGACTGCTGACCGCCGAATGCGAGGCGCAGGAGCCTTAACCCGTTGGTATTACCGTGTTTGCCCTACCGAGTGACGCCACGCGGATGAGGAGGGTCTTTTAGGCCATGGAGCTGTCGG
>JANPKQ010000266.1:0-27558 GCA_031426115.1 Gemmatimonadaceae bacterium
GCGACTTGGTAAAAGACCGTAACACAAGCCTGATCATGCCGCAGGTCGTACACACTGGCAGGCGCGGTCGGCTGGTGTAGTGGTGTAGTGTAGCCACTGAACGGCTTCTGCATGCTGCCTGGCGGCCGTGCGGTCATCGCGGCCATCCTCGACCTGCCGCTCCTGATTCCCCATCCCGTGGCGGGCATCGCGCTGCTGCTCGTCCTCGGGCGGGAGAGCCGCGTTGGTGGGGCGTTGCTCGAGGTGGGGATTCGCATCGTCAGCGCGCCGCTCGGCATTGTCTGCGCGATGCTCTTCGTGTCGGTGCCGCTGTACATCAGCGGAGCCCGCGAAGCGTTCGCTCGCGTCGATCCCCGCTACGAGGCGGTGGCCCGCACGCTCGGCGATCCTGCGTGGCGCGTCTTCCGGCGCATCACGCTTCCCCTCTCGCGTCGTGGCCTCATCGCCGCATCCGTCGTGATGTGGGCGCGCGCCGTCAGCGAGTTCGGATCGATCGTCATCCTCACCTACAATCCGAAGGTCGCCAGTGTCCTGAGCTACGACCGCTTCAGCACTGCAGGGCTTCCCGAAGCGCTGCCGGTCGCCGCCGTGCTCGTGCTGCTGGCGCTCATTCCCCTCACACTGCTTCGGGCGCTCCGGGACGACCGTGGGGCTGGTGGCATGCAGTGATCGAGGCGATTGGACTGTCGGCGACCGTGGGAGGGTTCGCGCTCGAGGATATCACCTTCACCGTGCCGCGGGGCTCGTACGGCGTCGTCATCGGGCCCGCGGGCTCGGGCAAGACGACCCTGCTCGAGACGATCGCGGGGATTACACCGCGCCGCAGTGGCGTGTTGAGATTGAACGGCGATGACGTGGCGTCGGTGCCGCCGGAGCGGCGCGGGATCGGCCTCGTCTATCAGCACGGTTATCTCTTCCCGCACCTCTCGGTCGAGGAGAACATCGCCTACGGAGCCACCGATCCCGCAATCGTGCGGGAAGTTTCGGAACGGATCGGCGCCGCATCGCTCGCGGGCCGCAACGTGCGCTCGCTCAGCGGCGGCGAGCGGCAACTCGTCGCCATCGCGCGAGCGCTCGCCCCGCGTCCTCCGTTCCTGCTCCTCGATGAGCCCTTCAGCGCCCTCGATCCGCGCCGCCGTGCTGCCGTGCGCAGGGAGGTTCGCGCAATCCATCGCGAGTGGGGCATCACTGTTCTTCAGGTCACCCACGACTTCACCGAAGCCGGGCTCCTTGGTGACGTGGCTATCCTGCTCGACGCGGGGCGGGTGCTTCAGCACGGACCTCCCGAGGAAGTTTTCCGCAAGCCGGCATCGCCCTACATCGCTGAATTCCTCGGGGCGGAGAACGTCATCGCCGGAACGGTGCAGGTGCTGGGGGAGGTCGCCCCCGACTGGATGGCCGGCGAAGGCGCAAGTCGCTCCACCTGGCGCCCGATCGAGTTCCGCAGCGCCGGCCTCACGATCTACGCCATCGGTGACGCGGAGCCGGGTGCGGCGTACGCCGTGATCCGTGCAGAGGAGATCGTGCTATCAACCCAGGCTGCACCGTCCTCGGCGCGCAACATCTTCGTTGGAACCATCGAGGAGGTCGCGACGCTCGGCGCGCTCACCCGGGTAACGCTTCGCATCGGCGAAACGCCCCTGATCGCGGCACTCACGACTCGGTCAGCCCACGAGCTCGCGCTGCGCCCCGGGATGACCGTTCAGGCGTCGTTCAAGGCGATGGCAGTGCACTTGTGCTAGCACAGGGCAGGGTGAGCTCGAATGTGGACCCAACATCCACCGTGCTCGTGGCGGTGAGGTCGCCCCCCATTCCGCGTGCGAGATCCCGGCTGATCGAGAGCCCGAGCCCGACGCCGGGATCGTTCGAGCTCAGCCGTCGGCCGACCTGCACGAAGGGATCGAAGACCTGGGCAAGGTCCTGTTCCGAGATCCCACGGCCTGTGTCCCTGACCTGAACGAACGCGTTCCCGTCACGAACGTCGCACCTCGTGCTGATCGCCCCGCCGGCGTCCGTGAACTTGATCGCGTTGCTGAGCAGGTTGATGAGGATCTGGCGAAGCTTTTCCGGGTCCGCGCGCACACGCAGCGACTCGCACTGCGACCCAGCGTGGACGGTGCGCTCGAACGTGAGGCCCTTTTTCGTCAGCTGGGGCAGGAGCATCTCCAGCACAGCATCGAGGGTCGAGTCGAGCCGCACTGGCTCGATCTCGAAGGACACCCTGCCTTCCTTGAGCTTGGAGAAGTTCAACACCGAATTGATGAGGCCGAGCAGGTGTACCTGGGCGCGCTGAATGCGTCCGAGATCGTCCCGCTGCGCGGGCGTGACAGGGCCGCGCAGCCCGAGCTCGATCAGTTCGGCATAGCCCCCGATGGCGTTCAATGGCGTGCGCAGCTCGTGACTCATCGTCGTGAGGAACTTGTCCTTCGCCGCGTTTGCCGCTTCCGCCACCTTCGCGGCGGCACCCGACGCCTCGGCGAGCATCTGGTCATGCAGCGCGCTGAGTACGAGCCGCTGCGCGACCGTGATGTGGAGGGCGCGCTCGGCCTCGACGACGGGGCTCGTTTCCGCTCGCATCTCGATCATGACCATCGGCGGCCCCGAGCCGTGCTCATCGACGAGGGGCCATGCGGAGCAGTGTTGCCGTTCCTCTCCTTCGTGGAGCGCGATGACGCTGTCCTGGACAGCCAGGCCCACCACCGATCCGTTGTCAACGAGCGCTTCGAGCGCTCGCGCGGCGGCGATGTCGAAGACGCTGGCGATCGACAATTCCATCTGGGAGGTGGCCAGCGGGTGCGCCCGCCGGAACGCCGCGTTCACGTAGAGAACCCGGTACCCGAGTCGATCGATGATCGCGACCGGCGCAGGCGCATTCTCGAGGAACGCGCTTGCGCAATGCAGCATGGATAGACGGGCCGCGGCGGGGCTCCCGTTCGCCTCCGCGAGGGCACCTGTCGTTCCGCGCTGCTCGGGTCCGGCGTCGATCACGGCATGGCGCCGGAATGCGGCACGCCGGGGCCTGCCCCTGTTGGCCCCCGATCGGTCGCCGTCGGCCGTCGCTCCAGGGTTGGAACGCCGGTCATGATCCCCTGATAACCGATGAGCGGCGGGCCCATCACCGCTCCCGTCGCCGTCAGGTCGTACGGACGGAGCTCCCGGCTGTGCGCGCTGCCGCGCATCTTCACGATCGAGAGCACCGTCTTGAGCTGGCCGTCGATCTCGACATATCGCTGGGCGAGGACGTCATCGGTGATGAACGAGACGCGGTCGGTCGTGAAACGGGCTTCGGTCTCCGACTGCACGACCTCGGCGGTCATCACGACGGTGATGGCCGACGCGGTGAGCGCCCCGACGAGGCGGTAGAAGGACTCGCGAAAATCCTCGCGGTAGTTCGGTGCCAGGGCGATCTCGAAGCCCGACACCGAATCGATGACGACCCACGTCGCGCCGATCGCATCGACGGCTTCCATCAACTCGGCGAGGGTCTCATCCACCGAGAGATCGAGGGGTCGCAGGTACATGACCCGCAGCCGGTCGTCCGCGATATCCGCCGGAAGCTCCGCATCGAGCTTCAGCGCTCGCCCGATGTATTCCTCCGGGTACTCCTCGAAGACCACGACCACGCCGCTCTTCCCGCGACGAAGCGCGGCAGACGCGAACTGCATCGCGAACGTGGACTTGCCGCTGCCCGTGGGCCCGACGATCATGGCCGCATCGCCCGCCGGAATGCCGCCATCCATCAGTTCGTCGAGCCCGGGAACTCCGGTCGAAAAGCGTTCCTTGGCGGGCTCGCGTCGCTCGAGCTGCTGCTCCGGGATCCGCGGGAACACCTGCAGGCCGCGCTGCGTGATGCGGAAGGTGTGCAGCCCCGGCATCGGCGCCTGCCCGCGGACTTTGACCACCTGAAGCTTGCGAACGACGGAGCTCCGGTCCACGGGCTGGGAGAGCCACAGGATTCCATCGGCCACCGTGAACACGGGGCTCCGCTGCTCGGCTTCCGCGTACTCACCGATGAGGAAGGAGGTGACCTCCCAGCTCGTGAGGTGGAGCGCGAGCCGCTGGACGAAATGCTCGATCCGCAAGGCGGTGGACTGGTCGTCAGGGGTGCCCTGCGCTCCGGCCACGTGAGAAAGCGTCCGGAACGAATCGACGATGACGATGCCCGGCGTGAGCGCTTCGATCTCGCCCGTAATCCGGTCGAGCGCATCGGTGAGGTCGGGCTGCAGCGCCTCTTCGCTCAGGTTCACGAACCGAACGCCGGTCCCGACGAGGTCCGGCTTGAAGAAGCTGAACTGACGCTGGTACCGGAGCATCTTGATGGTGGGTTCGCCGAGCACCGTGAAGTACAGCGCCGGTCGCGCCGGGGTGCCGTTGGCGAAGCAGATCTGCTGTGCGAGCGTCGTCTTTCCCGCGCCGGGTGCGCCGGCGATGAGGTTGAACGAATACTCGGGCAGCCCTCCGCCGAGCACTGCGTCGAGGCCCGGAATGCCGGTCGCGACGGTTCGAAGGGAGGCGCTTACAACTCGCTCGGCAACAGTCATGACGTGCGCTCCGGACTCGGGGCAGGGGCCCGGTTGAGAGAACGGCTCGATCCGCCGTCCGTCAGCAGTTTCAGGGCAAGATCGTCCCCAACGAGCCGCGTGAGCAGCTCGATCAGCGCCGTCAGCAGTGTCACGGCGCCCTCGACGACGTGTGCGACATCGTGCGGCTGTGCATTCGCAGCAAGGCCGTCGAGAAAGAGCGCAGACCGTGCGGGGGGAGGCACGGCCCTGAGCGCTTCGTTACGCGTCTGGGCGAGCGCCCGGGCGCGGGCGAACAGCGCCTGGCTCCCGTCAGTCCCTACCCATTGTACCAGGTTGTCCGACAGCCGCTGAAAGACACGCTCCGCCGCCACGCCAGCCGCAGCTGGGGTAGTGACTCCGGTGAGCTCGTGCGCGAGGAGCTCCCGAGCCAGGTCGCGTGCCGGGGGTTGGGACATGGCTCTCCAGACATGTCAGGCGCCGAGAGCGAGCGCGCCGACCACGATAGTGAGTGCACGAGCCGGGCCCAACTGTATGGGTTGAGGCGGTGGGCGAGCGGAACGCGCTCGCGAGGGCGCATTGACGGCCCTAAGGCTCGGCATAGCCCCGCGCTGTCCCACGCGCAGGCGTGCAGCTATCGCGCGCCGCCCGGAAAGGCCGATGCACCAAGTAAGTATTTTCTAATCGCCATTCGCCAGTGGCCGATCAGGCGGGGAGAAACGGGCCGTTTGGCACCCTTTCAGCGGTCAGTGAAGCCTTCGAATCACCCAGATCACGCCGCTGAGGAGCATCGAGACCAGCAGCATCGAGACGACCGGGATGTATAATTTGAAGCTCTCGCGTTCGATGCGAATGTCCCCCGGCAGGCGGCCGAGCCATGAGAGCGCTCCCGACAGCACCAGCAAACCACCCACGACGATGATGACGCCAATCGCGATGACTACCACCCCAGCCGACCTGGTATCCATGAAACCGATGCTCCTCCCGACGTTGCGTGCCTTCCGGCGGGCCGCCACCGGCCTCGGCGTGGCCCTGCTCCTCTCGTCGTGCGCCGCGGCCGCCCAGCAGGGGACGGTGCCGACGGCGCAGCCGCAAATGCGGCGCGCCCTCGATGCCATCCGCGAATTCAACGAGTGGACACTGCAGCAGCAGATCGAGCTCACCGAGATCGAGGCGCCGCCGTTCAAGGAAGCCCGGCGCGGTGAGGAGTTCAAGCGGAGGCTCGAGGCCCTCGGCCTCCGCAACGTTCGCATCGACACGGAAGGCAACGTCATCGGCGAACGACCAGGGACCGGCAACGGCCCGACGGTGATGATCTCCGGTCACCTCGATACGGTATTTCCCGAGGGCACGAACGTGAAGGTGACCCGCACCGGAACGCGGCTCGCCGCGCCGGGCATCGGCGATGACGGCCGCGGCCTCGCCGTCCTGCTCGCGGTCGCGCGGGCCTTCCGGGATGCCAACGTCCAGACACCGGGGACGATCCTCTTCGTCGGCACCGTCGGCGAGGAGGGGCCGGGCAACCTGCGCGGCGTACGCCACCTCTTCGGCAAGGGAAAGCCGGGCAGGGTCGATCACTTCATCTCGGTGGACGGCACCGGCGATGGTGTCACCAACGCGGGCGTTGGAAGCCACCGCTATCGTGTCACCTTCAAGGGCCCTGGCGGCCATAGCTACGGTGCCTTCGGAATGCCCAATCCGATCCACGCCCTCGGCCGCGCCATGGCGACCATCGGCGACATTCAGGTTCCGACGAGCCCGAAGACCACGTTCAACGTCGGCCTCATCAGCGGTGGAACCTCGGTGAACTCGATCTCCGCGGAAGGCATCATGGACGTGGACCTCCGGTCCGAATCACAGGCTGCACTCAACACGGTTGACGGGCACTTCCGGCGCGCAGTGGAACAGGCACTGGTGGCCGAGAACGCCCGTTGGCCGCAATCGCGCGCGAAGCTGACTGTCTCGATCGATACCATCGGCATCCGACCGGCCGGCGCGCTCGCCGACACGTCGTTCATCGTTCGCTCCGCCGTGGCTGCTGGACGAGCGATCGGGCTCAACCCGACGACAGGTGCGTCGAGCACCGACGCGAACATCCCGATCAGCCTCGGGCTCTCCGCGATCACGATGGACGGCGGCGGGAGCGGCAGCGGAGCCCATGCGCTCGACGAGTGGTACGACGACGGTGCGAACGGCTACAAGGGGCCGCAGTGGGTCGCGCTCGTCACCGCGATGCTGGCCGGGATGAAATAACCGGACGCCTGGGAAAGGCACATGACGGGAGCGCCGCGGCGGCGCTCCCGTCTCGCATCCGGGGTCACTCGGCACGTAGCGCGCTGATGGGATCGATCCGCACCGCGCACCGCGTCCGACGACCGTGGTCATCGCGTTGGAGTACGTGTGGCGATCGCCCCCCGGGCGCTGTGGCGAAGGTGCCTCTATTGACGGGACACCAATAGAAACGTATGGTCGGCCCTCCCAAGCTCGACGAAGGGCGTGGGTCGCTGTCGTACATGAGCTGAGCGCCTCCGATGGGGACGCTCACTCATGGTGCCTACCCCAAGCGTGGAGGTTTGCCGTGGTCCGTTTTCCCCGTCGTTCGTTGTCCGTCGTTGCCTTGGTGGGCGTCACTGTTGTAGCGGCATGCTCCGATGCCCCCACGCAACTCCCTTCGTCCGCGCCATCACTCAAGAGGGCATCGACCCCGACCGGTGAGTTCATGATTCTCGGCGCGGGCGGCGCCCTTCCCGCGGACCTCGCGGCCCAGGTGGACGCGGCGGGTGGCACGCTCATCCGCGAGTACGCCGGCCTCGGGCTCGCTGTCGCGACTGCCCGCAGCACCGGATTCGCGGCCAACGCCGCAAGAATCGGCGGTGTCGAGTCCGTAACCGAAGATCGCATGATGGACTTCGTGGATCCGGACCTGCGCGTCGTCGAGTTCGAAGGTGAAGTCGCCAGCCCCGTCGATCAGGTTGCGAGCATCGGCGACAATGAGCGCTTCTTCCCGATCCAGTGGGCACTGCCGGCCATCAACGCCCCCGAGGCGTGGAATGCCGGCTACACCGGCACCGGCGTCCGCGTGGCGATCCTCGATGGAGGGATCCACAGCACCCACCAAGATCTCAGCGCGAATCTCGATGCAGCGGCGTCGCGGTCGTTCGTTCCCGGGAGGTTGTTCAACCAGGATGTCGGAACGTTCTGGCACGGCACCCATGTCGCCGGCATCGTCGCCGCGGCGGATAACGGTCTCGGCACGATCGGGGTTGCACCGAGCGCGACGATCATCGGCGTCAAGGTACTGCACAACGGCACGGGATCGTTCAGCTGGCTCATCGATGGCGTTATTTACGCCGCGAAGTCCCGGGCTGAAGGCGGCGCAGGCGCCCAGGTCATCAACATGAGCCTTGGTGCGTGGATCTCGGATGCGAAGGACCAGGCGATCAAGAAGGACCTGAAGGAGCTCACGAAGGCGCTCGATCGCGCGATGAGCTACGCGTGGAAGCAGGGCGTCACCGTGATTGCGGCCGCGGGTAATGACGGCGTCAACTTCGACGATGCCAAGTTCGACATCTCGATCCCGGCGCAATCGCAGCACGTCGTGTCGATCGCGTCGACGGCGCCGATCGGCTGGGCGCTCGGGAACCGCGAATTCGCACGGCTGGCGTCGTACACGAACTGGGGCAAGGCCGTCGTTGATCTCGCGGCCCCCGGTGGCGACTTCGCTTATCCGGGCAACCAGTTGTGCACTATGCAGACCGCCGGCTTACCCCTCACCTTCCCCTGCTGGGTGTTCGACATGTACATCAGCACGAGCCGCGGTGGCGCGACGAGCATCTCCAGCTACACCTGGGCCGCCGGAACGAGCATGGCGTCACCGGTCGCGGCTGGTGTCGCGGCGCTGATCATCCAGAAGGGCGGCGCTGGCATGTCACCCGCGCTCGTCGAAGCCGAGCTTCGCCGCGGTGCATTCGACCTCGGCAAGCCGGGCAACGACGCCGTCTACGGGCATGGCTGGGTCAACGCGTTCAACTCGGTGCGGTAATACTCGCCCCGCTGACGACAAAGGGCCCGGCGAAAGCCGGGCCCTTTGTCGTTGTGGCGATCTTAGCCGCCGATCACCGTGTAGTTCAACGGCGAACACTGAAGCCGCGAATTTCGCGGAAACGACGCGGACCGATCAACTGCAACTGCTTGGTTTTTCTGACTCACCAAGCGTTACCTGTGCCCCTCCGCCTCTGCGCTTCTGACAACTCCGAACTTGGTCAGCCTGGGGCTGAACCCGTGTTCGGAGTTGACAGAAGCACAGAGTCCAGAGGCTCAGAGACATACCGAGCAACGCAACCCTCAAGGTCCACGCGCGGGCCCCGTATCCGGCGGCGTCGCCGGGAACCGATGGTCGCCCTGCTCCACCACCTGCATGACGCGATGCAGGAACACCGGGAGTGCCAGCGAGGCACCGAGCATCACGAGGGACAGCGCCGTCATCGCGATCCCGACGCGCTGTGCGGCGGGACCGCGGCGAACGGCAGTCGTGCGCACGACTCGCGCGCCGGGGGCAGGGAAGCGCGACGCGCGAATGATCCGCAACCCGTTCACGAGGCAGTACACCGCAACCGAGACGGTCAACACGACGCCGGCAATGACGACCGGGATCGCGATCCGCTGGACCGCGAGGAATGCGCCCCGTGGATCGTAGACGGCCATCGCCTGCGCGGCGCCGAGCACGCGGGTCACGTGCCAGATCGCGATGAGGCCGAGCACACCGAGCAGGCCCCACGCCCACAACGCGATCCGGCGCAGTGCGGGATCGGCCGGGACGACCCCGAGAATCGGATCAGTCGGTGGCCGCACGGTCATCCCTCCGACAGCGCGAACACCGACTTCGCCGTCGCAAGGGCCGCGACGAGGGCATCGACATCCGACACATCGTTGTAGATGAAGAACGAGGCCCGCGCGGTCGCAGGGACATCGAGGCGGCGCATCAGCGGCTGCGCACAGTGGTGGCCGGCGCGCACGCAGACCCCTTCACTGTCGAGGATGCTCGCGAGGTCATGGGGGTGGATGTCTCCGTACGTGAAGCTGACGACGCCGCTGCGAAGCTCGGGTGGCGGGCCGAATATGCGGATCCCATCGATGGCCGCAAGACGTTCGGACGCCAGCCGGACCAGCGACTGCTCGTGCCGCGTGATCGCATCCATTCCGATTCCATCGAGATACTCCACCGCGGCCGCGAGCCCGACCGCGCCAGCGACGTTCGGCGTCCCCGCCTCGAACTTGTGCGGGAGGACATTCCACGAGCACGCATCGTCGTGAACGAACTCGATCATGTCACCGCCGAACTGGTACGGCGGCATCGCCTCGAGGGTGTCCCGCCGGCCAATGAGGCCGCCGATGCCCATCGGACCGCACATCTTGTGGCCGCTGAACGCGTAGAAGTCCACGCCGAGGTCATCGAATCGCACGGGGAAATGCGGCGCGCCCTGAGCCCCATCGCAGACCGCGAGCGCGCCGACGCGGTGTGCCATCGCGGCGATCTGTGTCACCGGGTTGACCGTGCCGAGTGCGTTGGACACGTGGTTGAACACGACGACGCGCGTCCGCGCAGTGATGAGGCTCGCGAGACAATCGAGGTCCAGCCGCCCGTCGCTCGTCAGCGCACAGATGCGGAGCGTCGCGTTGCGTTCGATGGCGAGCTGCTGCCACGGGACGAAGTTCGCATGATGTTCCAGCGCCGTCACCACGATCTCATCGCCCGCCGCAACGTTGGCGCGGCCCCACGCCGTCGCGACGAGGTTGAGCGCTTCCGTCGTCCCTCGCGTGAACAGGAGGCAGTCGGTGTCGCCGACACCGAGGAAGCGGGCAATCCTCGCGCGGGCATCGTGATACCGGTCGGTCGCCCGCACCGAGAGCGCATAGGCACCGCGATGCGGATTGGCGTTGTCGTGCTCGTAGTAGGCGCGGATGGCGTCGAGCACGACGCGCGGCTTTTGTGTCGTCGCCGCGGAGTCGAGGTAGTGCAGCGACGGATTCGCCGCGAGCAGCGGAAAGTCGGAGCGGCGACTCTTCATCGAGGCGGCCCCACCCAGATCTCATCGCCGACGATCCGCGTCTCGTATACCGCGATCGGATCCTGCGCCGGACCCTCGACCACCGTGCCGGTGACACAGTCGAACTGCGCCCCGTGCCATGCGCACTGCACCGTGCCGTCCGGTTGCAGAATCCCCTCCGACATCGGAAAAGCCTGGTGCGTGCACTGATCCTTCATCGCCCCGACGTGCCCCGCCTGCCGGAACAGGCAAATGGCCCGACCGGACGGACCTGTCACTCCGATGAGGCCGCCCTCACGCAGGTCGCCAAGCCGTGCGACGCGCTCGAACCCTGCCTCGACCGATCCGGCGGAGGAGGAGAGGTCGCGGGCGGTCACGCGCCGGACGCGCCGTTGGCTGCGTCACGAAGGGCGGAGCGGAGGGTGTGCCACGACAGGCTGGCGCACTTCACCCGCGCCGGGAAGCGAGACACTCCGGAGAACACCGCCAGCGATCCCAGCTCCTGCGGCGTCCCCTCCGCTGTGCCGGCCGCATTGCCGAGGGCCGCGGACTGCAAAGCGCCACCGGAGGTGCCCGTTGCATCGTCAGTTGCGCCGCTGTCACGCCGCCCCGTGACGAGTCGGTGAAATCGCTCGAACAGGGCCTCCGATTCCGCAATGGTCTTTCCTTTCACCATCGTCGTCATGATGGACGCCGACGCGCGCGAGATCGCGCAGCCGATACCCTTGAAGCTGACATCGGCGATCGTGTCACCCTCGAGCCGCAGCCAGACCGTCACCTCGTCGCCGCAGAGCGGATTGCGGTCCTGCGCGCGACCGTCCGCCGTCTCCATCTCCCGGTGATTGCGCGGACGCCGGTTGTGGTCGAGGATGACGCTCTGATAGAGCTCCTCGATCTGTCCCGGTGCCGCGCTCGCTGGAGATGGAAGTGCCGGCATCAGCGCGCTCCGCTGCCCACTGCGCTGCCGGTGAAGACAGGGTGCTCGCCCGTCGGGCCGGTCCCAGGGATCAGCGTCTCCTCGCGAGTGAATCGGCGCAGCGTCAATGCCTCGAGGCCCGTCCGCACTGCGTCCAGCTCGATGCGCTCGATGACGTCCGCGGCGAACGCGTAGGTCAGGAGCTCGCGCGCCAGCGTAGCACCGATGCCGCGGCTCTTCATGTAGAAGAGCGCCATCTCGTCGATGCGCCCGACCGTCGCCCCGTGTGTGCACTTCACATCGTCGGCGAAGATCTCGAGCTGCGGCTTCGTGTCGATGCGTGCATGGTCGGACAGGAGCAGGTTGTTGTTGGTCTGCTTTCCGTCAGTCTTCTGCGCAATCGGATCGACGAACACCTGGCCATTGAACACACCGTGCGACATGCCGTCGAGCACACCCTTGTAGACCTCGTGGCTCGCGCAATTCGGCTGGAGATGCTCGATCCGCGTCTGGTGATCCACGTGCTGCTCTCCGTCCACCATGTAGAGCCCGTCGAGCCAGACCTCGCTTCCTTCGCCGAGCAGCTTCGTGTAGACGTTGATGCGCGAGAGTCTCGCGCCCGTCGCGAAGGAGAACGACTTGTAGAGGCTGCCGCGCGCCTGCCGGACATCCGTCGTCCCGACATGGAAGGCGCGTTCGCTCTCCCGCTGGATGCGATAATGCCGCACCTGTGCCCCGTCCTCGAGCACGACCTCGGTGACGGCGTTGGTGAAATACCTCGAATCTCCGAGAGCCACGTAGCTCTCGATGATCGTCGCGTTGGCGTTCCGCTCCGCGACGATCAGCGTCCTCGGATAGGCGACCGTCTTCGCGGCATACGCGTCGGAGACGAAGAGCAGGTGCAGCGGGGTCTCGAGCGCGGCGCCTGCGGCGACGTGAACCACCGCGCCGTCGAGCATGAACGCCGTGTTGAGCGCGGTGAACGCTGCGTTCTCGTGGCCGGCGACCTTCGTGAGGTACCGTTCGAGCAGCGCCGGTTCCTCCTTCCACGCGCGAGCGAGCTCCATGACGCGAACGCCCTCGGGCAACGTCGAGAACGTCGAGAGACCCTCGGAGAAACGGCCGTTGACGAACACGAGCGTCGGCCACGACTTCTCGGCGAACTGGAACGGTTCCAGGTCACCGACCTTGACCTCGCCGCCGGGCGCCTCCGTGATGTGCCACTCATGCTCGGCGATCGGCGCTGCCGTCGTGAAGTGCCAGTCCTCGTTGCGCGTCGTCGGGTAGCCGAGCGTGCGGAATCGCTCGAGCGCGTGTCGCCTCGCCTCGCGGAGCCACTGCGGACTGTCGGCGCCGACCCGTGCCTCGAACCGGCCGAAATCCGCGAGATACGCGTCGATCACGCCGCGGCCTCCGTCAGCCAGTCGTAGCCGCGCTCCTCGAGCTCCAGCGCCAGCTCCTTGCCGCCCGACTTCACGATGCGCCCGTTCGCGAGCACGTGCACGTAGTCGGGAACGATGTAGTTCAGGAGCCGCTGGTAGTGCGTCACGACGATCGCGGCGTTGTCCGGCCGGCGGAGCTTGTTCACTCCGTCGGCAACGATGCGGAGCGCATCGATGTCGAGTCCGGAGTCGGTCTCGTCGAGGATCGCGAGGCGTGGCTCCAGCACGGCCATCTGGAGGATCTCGTTCCGCTTCTTCTCGCCGCCCGAGAAGCCGGTGTTCACCGAGCGCTGGAGCATCGCATCCGACATCTCGACCATCTTGAGCTTCTGCTGCATGAGGTCGTAGAACTCCATCGGATCGATCTCTTCCAGCCCCCGCGCCTCACGAATGGCGTTGTACGCCGACCGGAGGAAGTAGGCGTTCGACACGCCGGGAATCTCGATCGGATACTGGAAGGCGAGGAACACGCCGGCCTGCGCACGCTCCTCCGCGTCGAGCTCGAGGAGGTTCTGGCCGTCGTACGTCACCTCACCCTGGGTGACCGCGAAGGCCGGGTGGCCGGCGAGAACCTGGGCGAGCGTGCTCTTGCCAGACCCGTTCGGCCCCATGACGGCGTGGATCTCTCCCGGCTTCACGGTGAGCGTGATGCCGCGAAGAATCTCCTTGTCGGAGATGGAGGCGTGGAGATTCCGGATGGAAAGAAGGTCTGTCATTGTGCCTTGAAGGTTGTCGTGCTGGTGGTGCGCGTGCGGGCTGCCATCGCGCGCGAGATGTGCGATCCGCCGGTCACCCGACGCTGCCCTCGAGCGTGATGCCGAGAAGCTGCTGGGCTTCCAGGGCGAACTCCATCGGGAGCTTCTGGAAGACCTCCTTGCAGAAGCCGCTCACGATGATCGAGATCGCATCCTCGGCGCTGAGCCCGCGCTGCTTGCAGTAGAAGATCTGGTCCTCGCCGATCTTCGAGGTCGAGGCCTCGTGCTCGATCGTCGCGGTGTTGTTCTGGACTTCGATGTACGGAAAGGTGTGCGCGCCGCACCGATTGCCGACGAGCATCGAGTCGCACTGGGTGTAGTTGCGGGCGTTGTCCGCCTTCGGCAGGACCTTGACCTGGCCGCGGTAGCTGTTGTTGCCCTGGCCGGCGGAGATGCCCTTCGAGATGATCGTGCTCTTCGTGTTCTTCCCGATGTGGATCATCTTCGTGCCGGTGTCGGCCTGCTGGTGCCGGTTCACGACGGCCACCGAGTAGAACTCACCCGTGGAGTCGTCGCCCTGGAGGATGACGCTCGGATACTTCCACGTGATCGCCGAGCCCGTCTCCACCTGCGTCCAGGAGATCTTCGACCGCTTGCCGCGGCATGCGCCCCGCTTCGTCACGAAATTGTAGATCCCACCGTTGCCCTCGTCATCGCCCGCGTACCAGTTCTGGACGGTCGAGTACTTGATCGATGCATCGTCCAGCGCGATGAGCTCGACGACGGCGGCGTGCAGTTGCGTCGTCGCGCGCTTCGGCGCCGTGCACCCTTCGAGGTAGCTCACCGATGAGCCCTCGTCGGCGATGATGAGCGTCCGCTCGAACTGGCCCGGGTCCGGGTTATTGATGCGGAAATACGTCGAGAGCTCCATCGGGCAGGTGACGCCCTTCGGGATGTAGCAGAACGAACCGTCGCTGAAGACGGCGGCGTTCAGCGCCGCGAAATAGTTGTCGCTGTGCGGCACGACCGTCCCGAGGTACTTCTCGACGAGCTCCGGATGCTCCTGCACGGCTTCGCCGAACGAGCAGAAGATGATGCCGAGCTCGCCGAGCTCCTTCTTCATCGTCGTGCCGACCGAGACGCTGTCGAAGATCGCATCGACGGCGACACCGGCGAGGCGCTTCTGTTCCGTGAGCGGAATGCCGAGGCGCTCGTAGGTCCGCAGCAGCTCGGGATCGACTTCGTCGAGGCTCGCGAGCGGCTTCACGTTCTTCGGCGCCGAGTAATAGACCATGTTCTGGTAGTCGATCGGCCCGTATTTCACGTTCGGCCAGTGCGGCTCCGTCATCGTCAGCCAGCGGCGGTATGCCTTGAGTCGCCACTCGAGCATGAACGCCGGCTCGTTCTTCTTCGCGGAGATGAGGCGAACGACGTCCTCGCTCAGGCCGCGCGGGATCGAGTCGGTCTCGATCTCGGTGACGAAGCCGTGCTGGTATTCGCTGCCAATGAGTGATTCGATGGACGAACTCATGCCTGTTCCTCGACTGCCTGTGATGGCCACCGCCCGGCGGTGGGCGGAGTGGCGGATGCATGCACGCGGTACTCGCAGGCATTGCACCCTTCCAGAATGTGTGCTTCTCGTTCGACATCGGCGCCGAGCAGCTCCGCGAAGAACCGCTCCTCTGCCGCGCAGACCTCGGGAAAGCGCGCCGCGACATCGCGAATCGCGCAGTTGTGCTCGCGGATCACCGCGTCCCCTTCCGGCTGCGACTCCGACTCCGCCATGTACCCCTGCAACGTGCGCAGCTCGGCGAGCACGGCGGTGCGCTCAGCGAGTGAACGCCCAGCCATGCGCGGTCGTGCCGCCTCGGCCAGTGCCGCCCACTGCTTGTGAAAGACCCGAACGACGCCCTCGATCCCGTGCTCCTCGCGGACGACCTGGAGCGCATCGGCCAGCGCGCCACTGTAGGCTCGCGGGAAGAGCGACTCGCCGACGTCGCTCAGCGAGTAGGCGTAGGTCGGACCCCCGACTCCGTGCACGACCGCGCGGTACGCCACGACCCCCGCCGACTCGAGCGCCTTGAGGTGGCGCCGGACGGCATTCGGGGTGGTTTTGAACTCGACGGCAAGCTCTTTGACGGTCAGAGGTTGCGCTTTTTTCAGTGCGACCAGAACTCGCCGCTGGAATCCGCGGAAGCCCTGAACCTGTCCGTCTGCGTTAACCATGGGGAGTAACCTAGTCCCCTTTGGTAGAAGGTCAACGAAAGTGTTGAAGAATTCCCGCTCCCGTGACGTCGCTTGGCATCGGAGGCAGGGCAAGGCGTTGCGAAGGCCGATGTTGAATAGTCACAGATCGCGGGATTTGTGATGTGTGATGCAGCGCCGCCGCCCCGCGGGTGCTATTCAACGGTTCTCGCAACTCCTTACAGGACATGCCGTACCTAGAGTTCGAACACCAGACGAGACCCCTGGGCCCCGGCGTCCTCACCATTGGAAGCGGGTCCGAGGCCGCCTGGCGCATCCCGGGCCGCGATCTCGCGGCCCTGCACGCCATCATCACGATGGAAAAGGGGGGCTACGCGCTCGTCGCGGCCGCCAATCCGCAGGCGTCGATCCACGTGAACGGCGTCGAGGTTACGGATGGCCGCGGGATCGTCCGGTTCGGCGATGTCGTCAAGCTCGCGCGCGCGGAGTTTCGCTTCACCCAGTTGGCCAGCGGGAACGACGGACGCGGCGGTTTCCTTCGGGAATTGCGCCGCGGGCGCTCCTACAAGCTCGGCGACTTCACCGAGATCGGCCGCGATCCCCGGTGCGGCGTCTTCATTCCCGAGCCGGAAGTATCGCGGATCCACGCCGAGATCCGACGCGACAACGGAGCCTTTCTCGTCACGCCGCACAACGGCCTGACGCTGCTCAACGGCGAGCGCATCAACGCTCCCAAGGCCCTTGGCGAAGGCGACGAGCTGTCCGTCGGGCGGACCGTGCTTCGCTTCTCCGCGGAGCCCATCGGCCAGACGGTGGAAGCGCGCGGCGGTGGCCACCCCACTGGCGATGCACGGCGCGCCAACATGCAGACGACGTTCATGGGCGCGTTCGAAGCGCGCGAGCGCGTCACACAGGGCGACCGACGGCGGCTCATGATGGTCGTCGCGGCCGTGGCGGCCGTGGTGCTCTCACTCGGGGCGCTGCTGGCGAGATAGTCCTGCTCGTCGAAGCTTTAGGTCAGTGTGAGGGTCCCCGAGGCTGGGGGCCCTTTTTCCTGTGCTCTTCACGACACCGCTTTTCGACTGGCTTTCAGAAGCCGAACTGGAAGAGCATGAAGGGACGAAGGACATGAAGGACCGCTCGCGGGGGCGAGATCGTCCGGCTCGTCAGTGTTCCGCTTTTCGACTGGCTTTTCAGAAGCCAAACTGGAAGAGCATGAAGGGAACAAAGAACATGAAGAAGGGCAACGGCACCGCTTTGTAGCGTGGCGCGAGAGACTTTGCGCCGAGTAGCCAACAATGCCGTTGCTGTTGCCCTATCCGCGTCCGTCCGCGTCATCCGCGGCTGCAGTTTGCGGTTTGCGGTTTGCGGTTTTCAGTTTTCAGTTTTCAGTTGTCCTCGGGGGTCCGCGGCCCTCAGCTCATCGTGACCACGATCGCTACCGCCCGAACACGAACCAGAGCCCGGCTGCAACGAGCGCAGCGGTGCCGAGCATGATGGCGACCATCCGCGGCCGCTCTGGCGTCTGCAGTTGTTGATCTCCGGTGTCGTCGTTGCGCGCACCGGCTTTCACGGCGCGGAGCGTGACGGTGCTGCGGCGAGCGAGCGCGTCCTCCTCGCCTTCGCCGAGCTTCGCGACGGTAATGCCTTGCGGCAGGGCATCGCGCGTGAAGCGGAACGTCGTGTCGCCGATCCGGATCTTGTCACCCTCCTCGAGCATCTTCGGCGCCGCGACACGCTGGTCGTTGATGTGCGTCCCGGCCGAGCCCATCGAGTAGAGGACGAACTCGCCCGCCTCGCCGCGCACGTCCGCGTGAAAGCGTGACACGGCCGGGTCGCGCAGCGGAATCCCCGCACCGACATCGCGGCCGATGCTGATCGTCCGCCTCGACATCACGTATGCCTTCCGCTCGCCTTCGTCGAGCAGATACGCCGTACGCCGCTCGCCGAGGGAGAAGTCGGGCCGCGGCTCCTCCAGGTCCTTCGTGTAGAAGAAACGGGTCGAGCCCGCGGCGATGATGTCGCCGATCTTGATCGGCGTTCCTCCCTGGCTCGCGGGCGCACCGTTCACGACGACGATCGTGCTCGCCGAGTAGGGCTTGAGCGTCGTGGACCCATCGGGCCCGGTCTTGATGGTGAAGTGCCTGGCGGCGAGATCGGCGTTGATCACCCGCCAGGTCGCCTGCGCGCCACTGCCGACGAGCAGTTCGCCGGGCGTCACCTCGACCGAGCTTGTGCCGTTATCCAGAAACGCCATGTCCTCGTGCCCCCTGTCCGTTCGTCATGTCAGCGCGACTATCGATGTCGCGCACAACGCCAATGTGAGTGACCGGCACTTCGACCAGCTCGCCGGCATGTCCGTGCACGACTGTCCGGGCGCCTCCCTCCGCCACCGTCGCCAGCTCGCGCCAGCAGTCGCGCGAGAAATATACAGGGTGACCACGTCGTCCCTCGAAAACCGGAAGAACGACCGGCGCCCTCGTTCGCTTCGCCCCCGCGATGATCGCGAGGACGCCTTCCAGGTCCACGTACGGATGGTCCACCGGCCAGACGAGCGCCCCCGTCACCGGTACGCTCACGAGCCTCGCGAGCCCGATCCTCAGGGACTGGATCTGCTCCCCCCGTGCATTCGGATTGGTCGCGTGAATCGTCCCCTCCGGGAACGCGAGCCCCGGCGGGCCGACGACGACGATCGGATCGGCCCCGGCCCGCCGCGCCGTATCCACGACCGCGTCCACGAACCGAACGCCATCCCGCAGCACGGCCGCGGCCTTGGGCTCGCCGAACCGCGTGCCGGCACCCGCGGCGAGCACGACGCAGGCGACGCGGAAGGGTAGTTCATCCGGCCGGGCTGTGCTCATCGCGATGCCGGCATGCCGACCGTGCGGGTCGCCCGCGTCGGCGCGACCTTTGAACATCTGCCTCGTCTCGCTACATTCGCACCGCTTCCCGGTGCGCCTGCTGCCTCCGTCCCTGCCAAATGATTCTGCATCGCCCCGGTCTGGTCGGTCTCCTCTTCGTGGCGAGCGCCGCGTGCGCCGGAAAGGAGGCGCCAGCCGCTCAGCCAGACGCCCTCACGACCGAAGCCGCTGGTGATACCGGTCCCGCCATCCGCCGCGGTCCGGCCCTGTCCCCGCTCGCCGATTCGATTGCGCAGTCGCTCGTTTTCCTGCCGCGCAACCAAACATGGTTCACCGCCGCGGCCCGCGGCAAGAGAATGTTGCTCGACCTGGGACGGGTCGATGTGGAAGTACGCAGGGATTCGGCGCGCGCCAGGGCGTATCGCGAGGCGGTGACTGGCCGCTCTCCGCTCGGCATCGGCACGCACCTGCGGCTTCAGGGCCCCTGGGGCAGCGATGATGTGGAGATCTCCGGGTTCGACACGTGGAACGGCCGGATCGTCGCGACGCTGCGTGCACCGCCGCACGTGGACTCGCTCGCGAAGCGGCTCGATCCGCTGCTCGCATCGGCGCGCATTGCCGACTCGGTGAGCCCGGGCCTCGCTTCGCCGTGCGTGCGAGACAGTCTCTCGCTCGATCACCTGCGCCGGCTCGATGCGCTTCGCGACTCGATCGAGCAGCAGCTGCGCGTCGAGGCGGTGGTGCCTTACGAACGACTCGCGCCGACGATCGCCGTGCGCACGACGGTGGCGCATGGATGCTTCGGCACCGGACGCACGATCATCATGTCCAGCCTCCGCGCCGGCGCGCACGAGTATGTGCGCGAGAAGATCGTCATGGTTGCGCAAACCGGAGCGATGTCACCGGTCCGCATCGTCGGCAGCCGGTGGCGCGCGCACGAGGCTGTCGCGGCGTTCGACGCCGATGGCGATGGGCTCGACGATCTGGGGGTGAGGGGAAGCTCCGACCGCGCTGGTGGTACGGTCATCTTCAAGCTCGTCCAGGGATCGCGCCTCGAGAAGCTCGCCGGCGGATTCAACTGGGAGACCCGCTAGCCGTTTCGCGGCGACGGCGCGGTCCTAGCCGACGATGCGGGAGCGCTTCGCCCTGACGCGATCTGCCGTCAGCCCTGCCTCGGTCAACACCCTCGACGCAGGCGCGCTCTCCTCGAGCAGGAGCCCGAGAAGGACGTGATCCGTCCCGACGCGCCGGTCGCGACCGGACCGCGCCGCATGAAACGCGTGCCGAAGCACAGCCTCGGCAGAATCCGAGTACGGCATCTCGAGGTCGAAAGGCTCGTCGGAGGCCAGTGTTTCCTCGATGGCGCCCGCAGCGGCGCGCCGCAATGCGGACTGATCGGTGCCGAGCAGGTCCATCAGCGTCGACGCCATGCCGCCGTCTTCCTGAAGGAGCGCGATGAGGATGTGCTCGGGCTCGATGAGACGGCTGTGCCTGTTCGCGGCCTCTTCGCGCGCGCGCTCGATGACGGACCGCGCCCGGTCGGTGGCCCACTCCGCTGGCGGGAGCGACCGAATGGGGAGCGCGATCGGGGTCAGCGATCCGGAACTGGTCGTCTCACCCGGCCAGCGACGATGCCCGTGAGCGGGCGATCCGCTCGTGGCGACGTTGCCGAGCAGTCGCAGGACTTCCCCCCGCGCGGTGTCGAGCGTCATCCCCGAATCGGCGAGCACCTGCGCGGCGATCCCGCGCTCCTCGCGGATGAGGCCGAGCAGGATGTGCTCGGTACCGACGTATTTGTGGCTCAGGTCCCGTGCCTCTGTCATCGCGAGCTCGAGCACCTTCTTCGCACGCGAGGTATAAGGCAGGTCGAGCGCGTCGCCCCGTCCGGTCTTTATGACGTCCAGAATCCGCTGGCGCAGGGCGTCGCGATCCAGTTCGAGCTCGTCGAGCACCGCGGCGGCGACGCCCTCGCGCTCACGCACCATGGCAAGCAGGATGTGCTCGGTGCCGATGTACTCGTGACGCAGCGCGATGGCCTCCTCGCGGGCCATCGCGAGGACCTTCCGCACCCGCTCGGTGAAGTTGTAGCCACTCATCGGCGCGAGATTCCTCCGTGGCCGTGGCGCGCGATGCACGCCCATCGCCGTTCGCACGAACTCCGACAGTAGGTACCAGGGGCTGGGAAACGGCATGGCAGCCTTCAGATGCTGGCATTTACGCGCGCGCTTGGGAAGGGGTTTCCCGTGCCGAACGAGCAACCCCCGGCGTTATCTCAGCCCGCTCGGTCCCACCAGCACGAGAACGTGTTCGTGCGACGCATCTCGGCCGCGAGGTCGGCGATCGATCCGGTGCCCTGGTCGACGACGTCGGGACAGAAGGCATGGATGAGCCGCGCCATGGCTTCCGGGTCGGCGAGGCGGCCGGTGAAGCGGCCGGCGAGATGATCTGATCCGACGCCCGTCAGCACGAAGGGCGCGGCCGGTTCGAGCGCCCGCAGCCAGGCGATGACGTTGGCATTCGACGACGTCGAATCTCCGCCGCTCGTCCCGACGAGCTTCACGACGCGATACTGGTCCCACACGGGGACGAGCGCGAGCTCGTCGGGACGTCCCTCGAGTCCATAGTTCGACTCGTGGCGGAACAGGAAGAATCCGCGGGTGAGGAAGCTTTGCTGTACGGCGGCGAGCAGGGAGTCCGCGCGCTCGCTCGGGACGCCGACCGCTGCCCCGCTGATCCGGACGCGGGCGCCCCCGCTGTCGCGCACCATGAGCGGGCTCGCCGCCGTTCCGGCGAGATGCTCGAGCGCGCGTACCGCGCCCGGAAATTCGTTCGGAACATCGAAGTCAACGGGGGCGACGACGGCGATGGCGGCCGGTTTGGGCGCGCGCGCTGACCGCATGCCGGCCCCGACGATCCACAGCGTGCCGAGCCCGATCGCCGCGGTGGCCGCCCAGACGAGCCGATGCGCTGGCGGAGTGGCGCGCGCCTCGAAAAGCTCGAACTGGCCGGATGATGCCCCCGGCTGAGCCCCCGACGCTCGCCTCCGTAGGGGGGCGAGTCCGAGGACAGTGGCGAGGACGAGGAGAACGACGACGAAACAGGTCAGTGCCAACTGCATTCGACCTCACCCGCGGGTGTCGGATTGTGACGGTGCGCACGGTCCGCGATGCCACGCGGCAGCGGCCGCGGGGTATCCATATGACAGTCGGCGCGGGTCTGCCGTCACGGGGTGACAAGACCTCTCCTATCTCGTCTGGACTCATGATGATCCGACCGCTGCGCCCTCTCCTGTGGACCCTCCTGGCCGCGCTCTCCGCCTGGGGGTGCGCCGTGGCACCGGTGGGCACCTCCGGTGGTCTCGTCCCGGCGACGGAGCACGAGTACCTTCGAGCGCGCTGGCTCATGGTTCCGGTGGTCGGCGTCCGCGTCCGCGACGTCCCCGATACCTATGGCGCCAGGCGCAGCGGCAACCGTCAGCACAACGCGACCGACATTCTCGCATCGCGTGGAACGGCGGTCGTCTCGACCGACGCCGGCCGGATCATCAAGCTGGCCCGCAACACGGCAGGCGGGATCACGATCTACGCAGCCGATCCCCACGAGCGGTTCATTTACTATTATGCGCACCTCGACCGGTACGCGGAGGGCATCGCCGACGGCATGACGCTCGCAAAGGGTCAGCTCATCGGCTATGTCGGGACCACCGGCAATGCTCCCGCGAACACTCCTCACCTGCACTTCCAGGCCATGCGAACGCGCGACGTGAAGCGGTGGTGGGAAGGCGAGCCGCTCGACGTGCGACCCTACCTCGTGGAGGATGGCCAGCGGCGATGACGCTCACCTCGAAGGAACGCGCGGAGCTCCGTGCGGAAGCGCATCACCTGACGGCCCTCGTACACGTGGGCCAGCATGGCCTGTCGCCCGCGATCATCTCGACGCTCGACGATGCCCTCCGCACGCACGAGCTCGTGAAGGTGCAGCTCGGTAAGCAGGTGGACGTCCCCGCCCGTGACGCGGCGGGGCAGCTCGCGAAGGCCGTCCGTGCAGACGTCGTGCAGGTCATCGGCAAGACGACGACCCTCTATCGCGAAAACCGGAAGCTCGAGAAGAAGAAGGGGGCCCTCCCTCCATGGCGCAGGTAATGTGATGACGACCGACGTGTCCCCACCTGTCATTTCCGCCGCCGCGCGAGCGCTCGCGCGCGTTGCACTCTCCGCGCTGGTGGTCGCGGCGTGCACGCAGTCCGAGCGATTCGGCGACGCAGACTCCGCCGAGCCTGCAGCGCGCGGCGCACGCGACACGATCATTCGCATCGACACGGTCGTCCGCATCGACACGGTGACGCGCATCGATACCGTGGTCGCCCTCGGCAGCCATGCCGGGCTGCCCGACGAGCCGGCCCGCCGCGGACAGGACGTGACGCCGGTGGACCTTGCCTACCTGCGATCGCGGAAGCTCATCGTGCCCGTGGCGGGCGTCCTCGCGGCGAAGATTCCATCGTCCTTCGACGAGATGCGCGGCGCCCGGCGCCACAACGCGATCGACATCCTCGCGCCTCGCGGGACCCCGATCCTGTCCGCGGACGACGGGACGGTCGCCAGGATCGACACCAGCGCCGGCGGAGGGCTCAGCCTCTACATCGCGGGGCCGAGCGAGCGATTCATCTTCTACTACGCGCACCTCGACTCCTACCGGCGCGGGATCGCCGACGGAATGCGCATCCGGAAAGGCGACACGATCGGCTACGTCGGCACGACGGGAAATGCGCCGGCGAACACGCCGCACCTGCATTTCGCGATCGCGCTCGCCGACGAGGATCACCGCTGGTGGAAGGGGACGCCACTCGATCCGCTTCCGTTGCTGCGACTCGCGGAAGACCCGTCGAAAGGTCCCGTTGCCATCGGCGATTCGGGGTCTATCTTACAACGACCGTTGCGGGTCCGGCGGCGGAACCCCTAGAGTTCACCATGCCCTACGTCATCACTGAAGCCTGCATCAACACGAAGGACAAGGCGTGCGTCGACGTCTGCCCGGTCGACTGCATTTACGAGGGCGAGAATCAGCTCTTCATTCACCCCGACGAGTGCATCGACTGCGGCGCGTGCGAGCCGGAGTGCCCGGTGACGGCGATCTTCCCGGAAGAGGACGTACCCGCGAACCTCAAGCAGTACGTCCAGATCAACAAGGACGTCTTCAGCGGCCCGACGCCACCGCACAAGCCGACGCGGTAGCGGGGGTGACGGCCGAGCGGCCTCCGTCGCACCGGCCCCCGTCGTTCCCGACCAGCGCCCCATGACCCTGCGGGCGGTCACCTTCGACTACTGGGATACGCTCTACACGGGCGCCGTCCTGCCCGAGCGAATGCACCTCCGGCAGTCGGCGGTGCGTCAAATGCTCACCGACCTCGGGCATACCATCGGCGACGAGGATCTCGCGGCGCTTTACCATGCATCCGGCCACGAGGCTGATCGCTGGTGGCGCGAGGAGCATCGCGGATACACGGCCGGTGAGCGCATTCGCTGGATGCTGCAGCGTCTTTCGATCGAACGCCCGGAAGACTGCGAGCACATCGCCCGCGTCGTGCAGGCAGTGGACGATGCGCTGCTGGCCTATCCGCCGCCGTTGCTTGCGGGTGCCGCCGACTCACTGGCGAGCCTCCGTTCGCGCTACCGTCTGGGGATCATCTCCGACACCGGGTTCGCATCAGGCAAGGCACAGGACGCGCTGCTGGTGCACGATGGCGTCCGGGCTGCGTTCGATGTCACTGTCTATTCGGTTGATGTTGGCCACGCGAAGCCGCGCCGTGAGCCCTTCCGCGCCGCGATCGACGCGCTCGAACTCCCGCCGGAGGAGATCCTCCACATCGGCGACAACGAGCGCACCGATGTGCGCGGCGCGCTGGACGCGGGGATGCGTGCGATCCGCGTCGACTTCGTCCGCCAGAGCGGCCCGAGCGCCGCGGAGCTCGTCGCGAGCAGCTTCACCGAGCTGACCGAGTACCTGCTTCAGGCGGAGTAGGACGTCGCGGCGAAGCGGTCGACAGCGTGCCGCGCGCGAACGGGTCAGCGCCGCCGCCGGTCCCGCCCCAGGACGAGCCACGCAATCGGGCCGACGATCGGAACGAGGACGACCGCCGCCGACCAGATGACCTTGACCTTCCGCGCATGGCCCCGGCTTCGCCAGACGGAGCGCAGCGCCACCACCGCGAGCAGGAAGGCCGCGAGAAAGATCCAGGTAAAGCGATCGACGGACATCGCGTCAGGCGTAGGTGAGCACGCCGAGGAACTCGCTCGTGACGTGATTGAACGCCGCTGGCCGCTCGACGTTGCTCACATGCCCGGCGCCCTCGATGATCTCGAGGCGGCTGCCGGCGATGGCGGCGTGCATCGCGCGGGATTCCGCGGGCGGGGTGAGGACGTCCTCGTCGCCGACGATGATGAGCGTCGGCACGTCGATCGTCGCCAGCGTCGGTGTGGAGTCGGGCCTCGCGATCATCGCCTCGAGTGCGCCGACGACGCCCTCGACGGGCGCCATCGTCAGCATGCGATGGACCGCGTCGGCGATGTCGGGATGACGTGTACGTGTCGTCTTGCCGACCATCCCGCCGATCTGTGCGTC
Source organism: Gemmatimonadaceae bacterium (assembly GCA_031426115.1). Lineage (GTDB taxonomy): Bacteria > Gemmatimonadota > Gemmatimonadetes > Gemmatimonadales > Gemmatimonadaceae > JANPKQ01. The sequence goes on from JANPKQ010000266.1 coordinate 25,305, forward strand.
GGCGATAGCGCCGGAGCCTTTCGCGCGCGCAGTGCGGATCATCTCGCGCCGCTTCTCCTTCGTGTCCTCGCTGTCAGCACCGGGTCGCGTATCCGCGAGGATGAGGGCGCGCACCCGCGCGCGATGCCGGCGCCAGATCGCGAACGCGACGTAGCCGCCCATTGACAGGCCGGCGATGACGGCGCGCTCGATCCCGAGGGCGTCGAGCATCGCGACAACGTCATCCGCGTAGCCGTCGATCGAGTACGGACCGCTGATCTCCGACTCGCCGAAGCCGCGGAGGTCGGGCGCGACGCAGCGCGCGCGCGCCATGAGCCCGCCCAGTTGCGGCGCCCACAGCGTGCGATTGTGGGGGAAGCCGTGCAGGAAGACCACCGCGGGGCCCGCGCCGACATCGTCGTATGCGATGTCGATGCCGGGGCGCAGCGCGATCACTGTGGCGCCCCGCCCAGGGTGCGCCCGTCGAACGTCAGCCAGAACAGCGTCGGAGCCTCGTGGTGACGGTGGTGGGCGATCGCCGCCGCGAATGCCTTGGCGCTATAGGTGGCATCGAGCGCGAGCCCGCGCCAGAGCATCATTTGCGCCGCCGCGCGCTCGCCGGCAAGTATCGCACGGCCGTACGCGCCGCCGTAGACATCGTGCACGACATGCACTGCATCCGGCGGAACCGCAGGCACGGCGCGCTGCGTCACCGAACGAATCAATGCAGTGGTCGCGCGGACGAGCGCCATCACTCGCCGCCGGTTTGCGCCGATGCGGGGGCCGATGCGCGCCGCGATGAGCGGGATCCGGGTTCCGGCAATCGCGAAGCCGAGCGCGAGGCCGGCAGCGGTGCCGCCGGTTCCGAGGGGAAGCACGATGCGCGCCGGGCGCGGCATCGCACCGCTGCTGATCTGCCGCTCCAGCTCCAGCGCAGCGTTGACGTGGCCGAGCGTCCCGAGCGCGTTGCTCCCTCCCATCGGTATCCAGTGCACGCGACGGTCGCGCACGCGCCGCCATCCGACGCGCGCCGCCGTGCCGACGATCGTCCGCGTCGTCGTGACGCGCTCGCACAGTGCTGCAGCTCTCGCGGCGACGGCGCGTGACACAGGAGACATCTCGTGGTGCCACCGAATGGCGTGCGTTCGCGCGCCAACCCGCGACGCGTGATATGCGGTCGCCAGCACGTGCGTCGACCCCTCGCCCCCGATCGTCAGCACGGTGTCGCCGGCCTTGACGTTCCCGAGCAGGAACTCCAGCGCGCGCACCTTGTTGCCGCCGACGGTCGCGTCGCTGAGGTCGTCGCGCTTGATCCACAGGGAGCCGGCGGGGGCCGCTTCCAGGAGCGGCTCCACCGGCGTCGGAAGCGTCGCGAGCGAGACCCTCGCGACTCGCGACAGCTCCGGGAAAAAGTCGTAGAGAGGGAACGCGGCCGGAGCGGCCTCAGTCATTCTCGAGGGCTTCGATCTCCACGTCGTCCCCGACGACGCCCTCCACGTACAACATCTTCACCGCAACCATCGTCGCGGCGAGTACGGGGACCGCCACGAGCAGGCCCATGAACCCGAAGATCAACGCCATCAGCGCCTGGGCGAGGATCGTCAGCGCCGGCGGGAGATCCATCCCCTCCTTCATCAGCATCGGGATGAGGAGATGATTCTCCGCGAACTGGATGAACGCGTAGACGATCGCGACGGTCAGCGCCTTCTCGGGCGAGTCGATGAAGCCCATGATGATCGCCGGAACCGCGCTGAGGATCGGTCCAACGGTCGGGATGAACTCGAACAGCCCCGCCAGAATGCCGAGGGGAATCGCCGCGGGGATGCCGAGGATGAGCAGGGCGACCGTCGTCACCGCACCGATGACGAGCATCGCAATGAACTGCGTGCGCAGCCACTTTCGCAGCGTGACCGCGACCGCCGTGAGCACTTCCCCCGCACGGTCGCGCGACCCGTGCGGGAACAGGTGCATGAGCCCGCGGTGATAGAGCGCCGGATCCGACGCGATGTAGATCGTCAGGAAGATGATGAGGACCAGCCCGGCGATGGCACTGATCGTCGAGCTGAGGAACCCGAAGGCGTACTGCCACACCCTGGAGAGCGCCCCACTCATTCGCTGGCGCAAGCCGCCGCCGCCGGCGGGCGCGGCCGCTGTGCTGTCCGCGCGCGGCTGGGCCGCCGAATCGGCGTCCTGTGACGCGCGCTCGATCGCGGGCTGCGGCGACTCGGGCGGAGCGACCTGCGGCGCGCGCTCCCCGCCTCCACGGCCCGCCGCC
>JANPKQ010000267.1:0-29229 GCA_031426115.1 Gemmatimonadaceae bacterium
ACCACCGCGCCCGCGGCGGCGCGCGGTCGCACCGCGGCCCCGGCGCGACCGCCGGCGACGCCGGCCGCCGTCGGCGGCGCACGCGCGGCTGACACCACCATCGTCGATGCGAATACCGTGTTCATGGATGGCGACAGCCTCATCTACGCGTCGGGAAGGGTCGTCGTCACGCGACCCGATGTCGTCGCGACGAGCGACTCGCTCTTCCTCGACCGATCGACGGAACGAGCCCGCTTTCTCCGGGACCCGGTCATCACCGGCACCGGCGAACGGAGCTTCACGCTCACCGGCACGGTGATCGAGCTCTTTTCCCGGGAGCGCCGTCTCGAGCGCGTCCTGTCCCGCGTCGATGCGAAGGTCGTCAGCCAGGACATTCAGCTCGCGGCCGACACGCTCGATCTGCGCCTTGCAGACAACCGCCTCGAGCGGGCATTCGCCTGGGGGGCGTCGCGCGCCCGCGCGATCTCCACCGCGCAGGACATGACCGCGGACTCGATCGAGATCGTCATGCCCGGGCAACGGATCCGACAGGTGCGCGCCGTAGGAAAGGCGCTCGCCGAGAGCGAGCCGGATTCGACGCGCATCACCTCCGACGAGCGTGACTGGCTGCGCGGCGATACCATCACGGCAGCCTTTGACTCGATTCCCGCCGGCGATACCACCAGCAAGCCGCGAATCCGCGAGCTTCGGGCACAGGTGCGCGCGAGTTCCTTTTACCAGATCCCCCCGGATGATTCCACGAGCCGCTGCCCGAAGATCAACTACGCGCGAGGCCATGAGATCCGGGTTGCGTTCGATTCGCAGACGGTGCGGCGCGTGACGGTGGCCGATTCGGTGAACGCCGACGGCGTCTATCTCGAGTGCGCCGCGTCTCCCACGCGTCCCCCGGGTGCGGCACCGGTGAGTCAGCGCACCCCGACCCCTGCCACACCGCCTCCCCCTGCGGTGCCCGCGTCACGTCCCCCGCCGGATACGGGACGCCGCCGATGACACCTCCGTTTCCCCCGCGCATTCAGCAGCTCATTGACCATCTCGCCCGCGGTGACCGGTCGACGGCGCTGGCACTGCATGCCCTCATCTCCGTCGCCGGCCCTGACGGCTGCGCTCCCCTCAACGAGATCGCGATCCACTATCGCGACGACCACCTGTCGTCGCTTCGCGCCGAAGGCAAGGATGCCGAGCGCGAGGCAGGCCGGCTCGGGCTCGATGAGGTCCGTGAGCACCTTGCGACCTCGGTGCTGCCGCGGCTGGCGAGCGAAGGCGCCGTGGTCCTGCCGCATTCCGGGCTGACGCCGCCCGACGCGAAGGTAAAGCTCGTGGACGGCGTCTGGGCCGAGATCGCCCCGCATCGTGGCGCCGTCGCCGACGTCCTGAAGCACACGGGGGAACACCCCACTGGCGAGCCGGCACCACCACTGCCGAAGGCGGCGATCTCCGTCCTCGAAGCGGACGGCCTCGTGAAGATGTACCGACGGCGGCGCGTCGTGAACGATGTGGCCCTGCGATTGCAACAGGGGGAGATTGTTGGACTTCTGGGCCCCAACGGGGCGGGGAAGACCACCACTTTCTACATGATCGTCGGGCTCATCCAGCCCCTGACCGGCCGCATTCGGCTGGACGGGGAGGATATCACGGCGATGCCGATGTACCAGCGGGCGCGGCGTGGTGTCGGGTACCTCTCACAGGAGCCCTCGATCTTCCGGAAGCTCTCGGTCGAGGACAACATTCTCGCCATCCTGGAAACGCTTCCGCTCTCGGGGGCCCAGCGCCGCGAACGGCTGGAAACGCTGCTGGATGAGCTGAGCATCAAGCACCTGCGTCACAGCCGAGCGTACGCCCTCTCCGGCGGCGAGCGGCGACGGCTCGAGATCACCCGCGCGCTCGTGACCAACCCGCGGTTCATGATGCTGGACGAACCATTTGCCGGCGTCGACCCCATCGCCGTCCATGACATCCAGACCATCGTCGCCGGGCTGCGCCACCGCGGTATCGGCGTGCTCATCAGCGACCACAATGTGGAACAGACGCTTGATATCGTCGATCGAGCGTACATCATGTTCGACGGGCAGGTGAAGGTGTCGGGTACGGTGCGCGAGCTCGTTTTCGATGACACTGTCGCACAGATCTATCTCGGTCCGACACTCGCCGAGCGCCTGCGGACGCGCTTCGCCAGTGACGGCCATGGAGGGAACGGCCGATGAGACCGGGGCTGAACCAGAGCACCCAGCTCAAGCAGGAGATGAAGATCAATCCACGCCTCTACCAAGCGATGGACCTTCTCTACATGCCCCTGCTCGATCTCCAGCAGCACCTCAAGCAGGAGCTGCTCAACAATCCCTTCCTCGAGCTCGTCGAACAGGACGAGGAGGATGAGGAGGACGGCACTGAGCCCGAGGCGGCGACGGAGCAGCAGGACGAGAAGCAGCAGAACGACGAGATCGACTGGGAAGAGATCCTGCTCGATGGCTTCGACGCCGGCGGTCGCCGCGAGGAGCACGAGGAAAAGGAGTACTACGAGCCCGTCACCGTCGATACGCGCGACCTCAGCGACCATCTCCGCGAGCAGATCGCCCTCCTCGAAGTGTCTGCCCGCGAGCGACTGCTCGCGGAGGAGTTCATTGGCAACATCGATGAGAACGGCTGGCTCGCGTGCCCGCTCCAGGAAGTGCTCGATTGCGCGAATGACATGCTGAAGCAGTACGCGATCGATGCGGAGCTCGATGAGGATGATGTCCCGAGCTACAGTCTCTCCGAAGCGGAAGCGATGCTGGCGACGGTACAGAGTCTCGACCCGGCCGGCGTCGGCGCGCGCGACCTGCGCGAATGCCTCATGCTCCAGCTCCGGGATGCCGGCCTCGAACAGTCGGTACCGTACCGACTCGTCCGGGACTGCTTCGATGAGCTCATCAATCACCGGTGGAGCGAGATCTCGAAGCGATTCGGCATCAGCCCATCCGATGTCCAGAAGGCGGCGGATGAGATCGCGAAGCTCGACCCCAAGCCGGGACTGATCTACAGCAGCGCCAGCGACAACTACATCATTCCCGACCTCATCGTCGAAAAGATCGACGGGCGCTACCACATCTTCCTGAACGATGCGAACCTCCCGCGGCTGAAGCTCAGCCGGGCCTACCAGGAGATCGCGCGCGACAAGAAGAAGTTCGAGGGGGAGAACAAGGAGTTCATCTCCAACAAGCTGAACTCCGCGAACTGGATGATCCAGGCGATCGAGCAGCGCCGGCAGACGATGCTCAAGGTCATGAACTACATCGTCGACCGGCAGCGCGACTTCTTCGAGAAGGGCGTCCAGTTCCTGAAGCCGCTCACGCTGCGTGAAGTCGCCGAAGTCATCAACATGCACGAATCCACCGTCAGCCGGGTGACGAACGAGAAGTTCGTCCAGACTCCGCGCGGCGTGCTGCCGCTCAAGTACTTCTTCTCGTCAGGCCTTTCCACCACGGGCGGGGAAGATGTCTCGGCCCGCGGCATCAAGGCGCAGATCCAGAAGCTGGTCGAGGACGAGGATGCCAAGCACCCGCTGACCGATCAGGCAATCGTGAACATCCTCAAGGAAAGTGGCGTCCAGATCGCCCGGCGCACCGTGGCGAAGTATCGCGACCAGCTCGGCGTGCTCTCGGCGCGGATGCGCAAGCGCGTGTGACCGGGACGGCTCGACCGGTAGTTTCGTCGATGCCCCCGTCACAGACCTCGGTCCTGCCGGACGCGAGGCGTCCCGCCGTGGACGTGAGCGTCCTCGTCCCCGCGAAGGATGAAGCCGAGAACCTCGAGCCGTTCATGGAGCAGGCGGCGGCGGCCTTCGCGATCGCCCCGCATCGCTACGAGGTGGTCGTCATCGACGACGGAAGCATCGATGCAACCCAGTCCGTGCTCGCCGCGCTCGCGGACCGATACCCGTTCCTGAGGGTGGCGCGACATCGCAGCCAGCGCGGTATCGCGGAAGCGCTGCGCACCGGCTTCCTCCACGCGGCGGGGAATGTGCTCGTCTTTTATCCGGCCGACCTCCAATTCAAGCCGGAGGACATTCCCCGGCTCGTCGCCCCGATCCTCGCCGACGAGGCCGATATGGTCACCGGCTTCAAGCAGGGGGACTACGACAAGCAATTCGTCTCGGGGATCTACAATCGCCTGAGCCGCTGGCTGTTCAACGTGAAGGTGAAGGACCTCAACTCGGTGAAGGCGTACCGGCGGGAGATCATGGAAGGACTTCCCGCGCGTCCCGACTGGCATCGCTACATGATCGTCATCGCGGCGGCGCAGGGATACACGGTTACGGAGATCCCCGTCGCGCTGTACCCCCGACACGCCGGCAAGTCGAAGTTCGCGACCTGGCGCCGCATTCCGGTCGGCGTGCTCGACATGCTGTCGGTGTGGTTCGAGCTTCGGTTCGCCAAGAAGCCACTCCTGCTGTTCGGCGTGCTCGGAGCGGTGTTGTTCGCCCTCGCAGCCATTGCCGGGGTCATCGTGGGTGCCACGGTGTTGCTCGGCACGCCAACGCTGGCCGTGCGCTGGGTGTGGACGCTCATCACCACATGCCTCATCCTCGGCAGCATCTTCTTTGCGACAGGGCTGCTCGGCGAGCAGATCGCTGGCCAGCGCGCAGAGGTTCGGGAGCTTCGCCGCCTGCTCGATGAACTGCGCACTCCGCGCGACCCGAATCCACGCGCCTGACGGACATGAAGGTCTTATTCATCACGCACTCGTTCGCGGACAACAAGGGCAACGCGACGGGATCGCCTGAGCTGCGCCTTGCCCGGGCGCTCCGCGAGGAGAACATCGAGGTGCTGTTGCTCGCACCGGGCTACCCCGGCCAGGAGAGCGAGGAAGTTGACGGCATTGCGGTCGAGCGGTTCGCGCTTCCGCGGCGGGACCTTGCCGTTGCAGCGGGATCGGCCGGCCACGCGGGTACACGTGCGTCGTGGCGCTCACGGATCACGACGATCCAGTTCCTCAGCGCCGAGTTCACGACCGCGGTTCGCGCCCGGCGCTCCTTCGAGCCGGACCTCGTTCACGCGCACTGGTGGTTCCCCGGCGGGCTCGTCGGGACGTGGGTGAGCGCGCTCGGGAACGTCCCGCTGGTCACGAGCCTCCACCGGGCGGACCTTCGATCCGCCCAGGCCGGCTCATTCGCGCGGCCCCTCTTCCGACACGTCATGAAGCAGTCCACGGTGGTCACGGCGGACTCGCACGGGCTTGCTCGGAAGGCCCGCTCGGTCATGCCTGCGCCTGATCCGGTCGTGGCGCCGATGCCTGCGTCCACCGAGATCTTTCTCCCCGGCGGAACACGCTCCACCGATCGCCTGCTGATCGTCACGACGCTCGCGCCGGACCATGGGATCGAGGGAGCGCTCGAGGCAGTGGCGGCCATGCGGCACCGCGTGTTCCTCGACATCGTCGGGGCAGGACCCTCGGAGGCGGAGTACCGCGCAATGGCCGATTCACTTGGCCTGGGAGACCGGATTCAATGGCACCCTCCCCTCGATGACGCGGCTCTCGCCGTCCTGTGTCAGTCGACGTCGGCGCTCGTGGTTCCGTCGCTCCGGGAATGGGTGCCGCCGATCGCGGTGCACGCACTGCTCTGCCGGACGCCGGTGGTAGCGTTCGACTTCGGTGGCGTGACCGATATCGTTCACCATGATCGCACCGGCATTCTCGTCTCGCCCGGTGACGCGCCGGCGTTGACCCGCGCGCTCGATGCGCTGTTCTCGCGCCCGGACCTCGGCGGGAACCTCGGCGAGGCGGGCAGAATTTACGCGCTGGCGACGTTCGCGCCGGAGTCGGTGGCTCGTCGTTTCGCCGGGATCTACCGTGGGGCACTTGCCGCGACACCACCGTAAGGCGCTGATCGCCCTCCAGGTCGCGTTCGCCTTGGCAGTCGCGTGGTTTGCCGGGCGCAGCATCCATCGTCAATGGACGGCAATCGAAGGGGCGCAGCTCGACGTGACGCTCCGGTGGCCGTGGATCATCCTCGCGACGGCGATTGTCCTTGCCACCTATCTCGTGCTCGTCGAGGTGTGGGTGATCCAGCTTCGGGCCTGGGGCCAGCGCCTCGGCTTCCTGCCTGCAGCGCGAATCTGGTTCGTGTCCAACCTCGGCAAGTACATCCCGGGAAAAGTCGCCGGGCTCGGAGCCATGGCACTCCTCGCCGAACGGCGCGGGATCTCACCGGTCGCCGCGGTCGGTTCCTCGATCCTCGCGACGCTGATTGGGGTTGCGGGCGGGGTGGCGGTGGTGGCAGTGACCGGGGTGCGCGTCATCGATGTGATGTTCAACGTCGACGGACGATCCGTCCCGCGTTGGATCCTCGCGGTGGTCGTATTGTTTGCGATCGGGTCGCTGCTTCTCGCGCCAGTCCTTCTTCCGCGCGGAGCGCGGTTGATCGCTCGCGTCTCCGGCAGGGCACCGATCCTTCCTTCATTGCCGGCGGCGACGGTGTGGCTGGTCGCGGCGTCATCCGCGTTTGCGTGGACGATGTACGGCGTCGCGTTTCACCTTTTCGCGATCGGAGTGCTCGACCGCGGCGCTGGCGGCACGAGCGGCTACATCGCAGTTTACACGGCGTCGTACCTGGCCGGACTCATCAGCCTCATCCCGGGGGGGTTCGTCGTTCGCGAGGCCGCCCTCGTCGTCGGCCTCACCGCCCTCAACCTTTCGACTGCTCCGGAAGCCGCCTTGCTGGCGCTGACATCCCGGATCTGGCTCACGATCCTCGAAATCCTCCCGGGGGCGGTGTTCCTCCTCGTCCCCTCCGACGGGCGGACGATCGAGCCGCCGACGCCTGCGAGCTCCCCACGGTGACCGTGCTGCGCCCCTCCCAACTCCGCCGCGGAATCTCTCTTGGCTGAACGGGCGCTGGTCATCATCCCGACCTACAACGAGCGGGCGAACATCGCAAAGATCATCGAGACAGCGCTCGCCCAGGATCGGCGAGTCGATGTGCTGGTGGTTGACGATGGATCTCCCGACGGCACCGGCGCCATCGTCGAGGCAATGCGGGAGCGCGACCCCCGGGTCAACATCCTCCACCGAGCCTCGAAGATGGGGCTCGGGACGGCGTACCTCGCCGGCTTCCGGTGGGGGCTCGACGCGGGCTACGCGTACATCCTCGAGATGGACGCCGATTTCTCCCACGATCCTGGCCATATCCCATCATTCCTCGCCGCTATCGAAGGGGCCGACCTCGTGCTGGGCTCGCGGTACCGGGGTGGAAAGGTTACTGTCGTGAACTGGCCGATCTCGCGGCTCCTGCTCAGTTATACGGCGAACAGCTACGCGCGTGGAGTGACCGGTCTCCAGCTCTGGGACGCGACTGGGGGATTCAAGTGCTTCCGGCGGGAAGTACTCGAGGCGATCGACCTAACATCAGTTCGATCCAACGGTTACGCGTTTCAGATCGAGATGAGCTTCAGGGCCTGGAAGCGGGGATTCCGGATCGTCGAGATCCCGATCGTTTTCACGGACCGGAGTGAGGGCGAGAGCAAGATGTCGAGACGAATCGTTTGGGAAGCCGTCTGGATGGTGTGGCGGCTCCGCTGGTGGGCCATTTCGGGCAAGGTCTGACCCCTGGGGGCGATTGCATGGCACGCTTGTCTGCGCGGACCCGGCCTCCGGCGAGCCGGGAGTTCTGGAAGATGAGCGGGTCAGGGAACGACTTCGTGTTTTTCGACGCCCGGGAGCTCCCGGCCGGAAAGCTCACCCAGCCCGACGTCATCCAGGCGCTGTGCGCTCGGCGAACAGGGATCGGCGCGGACGGGGTCGTCCTGCTGTCCGAGTTCGACTTTGGCGACTTTCGGATGCGGTACTACAACGCGGATGGGTCGCTGGCGTCGCTTTGCGGGAACGCCTCGCTCTGCAGTGCGAAACTGGCAGTCGATCTTGGAGCGGCGGATCCCGATGGCTTTCGGTTCGCGACGGATGCCGGCGTCATCACGGGTCGGATGCGCGAGGGAATGCCCGAGATCGATCTGGCTCCCGTGGAAGAGGTTGCGACGGACGTCGACCTCGAGCTCGCAGCAGGGGAGACGCGGATCGGTTTCGCACGCGCCGGCGTTCCGCACGCCGTGGTGCTGTGCGCGGACGTGGATGCGGTCCCCCTCGATGTTCGGGGGCGCTCCATCCGCCGGAACACGGTGTTCCGGGACGGCGCGAACGTCGATTTCGTGTCGCCCGAAGGGTCCGGCTGGCGAATGCGGACGTATGAGCGCGGCGTAGAGGCGGAGACGTTGGCGTGCGGGACGGGCGCCGTGGCGACGGCCGCGCTGCTGGCGGCGTGGGGCCGGGCCGAGGAAGGGGACGTGAGGATCGTGACGAGCTCCGGGCTTCCTCTGATGGTGCGGCTGCTTCGCGAGCGCGGCCGCTGGCGTCCGTCACTTCGCGGGAGCGCCGTGGTGACGTTCCGCGGAGTCGTGGACGTTCCGCGGTGATCGTTCGCGGTCCGCTGGCGTCGCGCGTCGCTAGCCACCGGGCGAGTGGCGGGGCGAATCGGCTGCAAAGTGGCTGTGGAGAGCTGACGGTTCTCCACAATTAAGCTCGTTAGTTAGTTTACATAATCCATCTTATACGCACCTACCCGCCAAGTAGGGGTCGTACTGTCGAGCTCGCTGCCGCTAGTTATTGGCGGATGCGTCGGACGCCTGCCCGGCTCACTATGACCCGTGTGATCGAACCTCGGACTCGAATGTGACAAGGCCCGCGAGCGTGTCCTGCCGCGGGCCTTGTAACGGGTCCCTGCAGCGAACGGTCAGCCCGGTGTCGGGCTCGGCGTGGCCCCCGATGCCGGCGTCGCCGTCAGCTCGCCAAGGCGGATTCGCGCCTCGTTCGCCATCGGGTGTCCGGGCTTCGCGGCGATCGGCTGCCAGAGACGGATCGCCTCATCCTTTCGCCCGGCATCGGCCCATGCGCGTGCAGCCCGAGCCGAAAGATCATCGCGCTCGTTCTGGAGGCGGCTCTTGGCTCCAGCCTCGATATACCGCTCTGCGGCCTTTGCAGGCTGTCCCATCTGCTCGTAGCCGGCCGCCGCCATCTGGCGGACGGAGACGGCGAACGGGCCGTCCTCGTAATCTCCAAAGGCCGCTTCCAGCTGCCGCACGGCCTCGTCGTACTTGGCCTGGTCGAACAGCAACTGCGCCAGCCGAAGCAGGCCCTGACCCGCGGCCGGAGTGCCCTCATAGCCGCGCACCAGCCGCTCGAGCTGTGCCTGGGCCTCGGGCACTCGCTGAGCGCCCATCGAACTCTCGGCCTGATTCAGGAGGGTTTCCGCACGAACCATGTTGCGGCGGCTGGAGTCGGCGTAGAGCCAACCCGCCGCAGCCACCACTACAATCGCGAGTAGCCCGAAGGTGAGCTCGCGGGTGTGATCCTGCGCCCACTCCATGAATGTCTCGGTGTGGTCCTCAACGGTCGGGCGTGCTGCTTCTCCGGTACGCGTCATCGTTTGTCTGAATGGGATTGGGAACGCCTGGGAGCGGAACCATGCCCCTGGGGTGACTCGAACACCCGGCCAACGGTTTAGGAAACCGCTGCTCTATCCACCTGAGCTACAGGGGCCGCGGCAGGAAGATAGTCGCCAATCCCACGAGGGCAAACCGAGGGCTCGCGTCAGCCCCTCGGTCCCCTCGACGCCACACTACTTGGCGAGCGCCCGCTTCAGCGCGTCCCCTGCCATGGTCTGCGCTTCCTTGGCCTTGTCGACGACTGCCGCCATACCGAAGAACTCGTGCGCAGCGCCATCGTACGTGCGCTGCTCGACGGTGACGCCGGCGGCACGAAGCCGCTGAGCAAGGGTCTCCCCCTCCGACCGAAGCGGGTCGATCTGCGCGTTGATGATCATCGTGGGTGGAAGTCCGCGCAGGTTTGCCTCGACGAGGTTGATGCGTGGATCCTGGCGATCCGCCGGCGAACGGAGGTAATGCTCGAAGAACCAGCTCATCATGGGGCGGTTCAACGGCTTTGCCGTGGCGTTCTCGACATACGACGGCGTCGTGGTATCGGTCCCGGCGATCGGATAGACAGAGAGAACGTACCGGGGGGCTGCCAACTGGCTGTCACGCGCGGCGATTGCGGTCGCAACGGCCAGACCGCCGCCGGCGCTCTCGCCAGCGAGCGCCATCCGCGCGGAATCACCGCGAATCGAACGGGCATTTGCCGCCGCCCACTTGTACGCAGCGACCGCGTCGTCATGAGCTGCCGGAAACTTGTGCTCCGGTCCCATCCGGTAGTCCACTGACACGACGACCGCCCCAACAGCCTTGGAGAGAGCGCGCGCTCCGCCGTCGTAGACCTCCTTGCTGGCGATGACCCATCCACCGCCGTGGTAATACACGATGACCGGGAACGGTGCGGTCCCGGTGGCCGGCGTGTAGATGCGCGCCGGGATCTGACCGGCCGCGCCTGCAATCATGCGATCGACAGCCGTCACGCCCGGCTCGGGCGTCGTCGGCTTGCCCTGCTTGCGCATCAGCGACTTGACAGCGTCGGTTGGCGTCGGCTGGCGGCGTGCTTCAGCCGGCGTGAGCGTTTCGATCGGCTTTCCGCCAAGCGATCCCAGCTCGTCGAGCACCATCTTCATCTGCGAATCCGGCATTGCCGGGGCGCTCGGCGTCGCGGCCGCCGGTGTGCGGGCACCCGCCATGTTCGCCGTATCTCCCGCCGCGCTGTCCGCTCCGCCGTCCGTTCCGCCGCATGCAGCGGCGAGCATTCCGACCGCAACTGCGGTCACTTTCGAGATGGATCTCACAACACCCCCATTACGAGCATCGCCCGCCGAGACGAGGGACGCCCATCCTCCCCTGGCCGCACTCCCGATGAGCACGCGCCAACACGGCGCGATCATCGGTCGCGCATGTGAGGCCCCCCAACGCACGACCCAGACCACGCCCCGCCTCAGACCCACGCTTTTCCGACCCGACACCGACGCCCACTCGCGGCTCCGCCGGCGGAGCGACCACGGGACGAACGAAGGGCCCGCTTCACGAATGAAGCGGGCCCTCGGTTTCGAACGACGTGATCCGCTACTTCACCGGCGCGTATCGGAACCAGCTGATACCCGGCTTGTCCACCTCGATCTTGAACGCCTTGGCAGACGTCGGGGCAACCGGACCAACGCTCGCTTCCTGCGTCGCGACCAGCTTGCCGTCCTTGTCCATGAACTCGAACTTGATCTGGTAGGTCTTCGTCGCCTTCGTATCCATGTTCATGATCGTGCCATCGACCGTCGTCTTCGTGCCCTTGGTCGCGAACTCCTCGATCGTCACGTCCGTCGTCATGGCATCGGCGAGCGTCGAGTACTTCACGATCGAATCCGTGAGCATCTTCTTCTTCGCCGGGTCCTTCTCTTCCGGCTGCATCATGGCGTATGCGTAGCCGAGGAGCTTCCAGTTCTCGGCGTGGCTCGGGTCGATCGCCACGAGCTGGTGGACGGTCGGAACCATCTTCGCATACTGCTTCTCGGCGTAATAGCTCGCCGAGAGGTTGAACAGCGCCTTGCGGTCGTTGGGGCTCTTCTTCACGACGCTCTCATACAGGCGCACGGCATCCGCCGACTTGTTGAGGCGCGCGGCCATGTCGCCGGCGGCGAGGTAATCGTTCGCCGAATACTTGTCGGGGTTTGCGATGAGGTCGGCGTACAGCTTCGGGATCTCCGCCGTATCGCCGGCCATCGTCAGCACGATGCCAAGGTTCGACCGCACGACGGTCCGGTCATCGGAGACCGAGTCGCCCGCCTCGGTGAGGAAGACGCGGTACAGCTTCTGTGACTCCCGCGCGAGACGGACCTGCTCCGGTCCCGTCGCGGCCTGCGCCTGCTCGGCGTACAGGTTGCCGAGGTAGTAGTGCGCCTGACGCCGAACATCCCGATGCGTCGTATCGGTGCCGGCGGCCTCGATCGCCTTGTGCCACATCTCGGCCTGCTTCTTCGAGTCTGCCTTGCGTGCGGCGATGCTCGCGAGCACCTGATAGCCGTACGGGTTCGTCGTGTGCAGGACCAGGGTACGATTGGCGAGCGATTCGGCGGTGTCGATATCCCCGCGATACATCGCGGCGATCGACGCGTTCTGCAGATCGAGCCATGGCTTGTTCTGCCGCCACATGTCGGTTTCGCCCGCGCAGTCCGGCGCCGCCTTCTCCACGCTATCGAGCAGCGAGTCGATGGCGACGATCATGTCCACGCGCTCCGTCGGCGTGCCGCCGACGAGGCCCAGATCGGCCCGGGTGGTCATCACCGGAACGATCGAGTCGGACACCATGAGGACGAATGCCTTCGCCATGATGTAGTTGCGGCCGGGGACGTTCTGGCCCTTCTCCATACCGGTCGACGCACTCTTCACCGCCTCTCGGAGGCTCTTCCCCTTCGCCGCTCGGTCCTTCGCTCCCGACGCACCGTTCAGCCGGAGATACGCAGTCGCGACTTCCTTGGGTGACCCCTCCTCAATCGAACACGAGGCTGCGGCGTCCTGCGCCGCCGCGATTCGCGGAACACCGACAGCCGCGCTCAGCGCGAAGCCGAGCGCCACCGCGGCGCCCTTACGAGGACGTATCATCAACTTCTCCTTGCGAGAGATGTGGGAAGCTTCTCGAACCACCTGCGGCGCCGACGTTGGTGCCGGAGCCGTACCGCGCAGATCATCAAATATACTCGCCAAGAGTGCCCGAAGGTCCCCCCCGGAGGGTCAGAATATCAGCAGGGTCCGGACCTTCCGGCCCTCCAGCTTCCCCTCTCCGTCCAGCGCCGCCAGCGAAAGCAGGAAGCTGCAGCCGGCGACCGTTGCTCCAACGTTCTCGAGAAGCGAGCAGGCGGCGACAGCCGTGCCGCCCGTGGCAAGGACATCATCGACGACCAGCACCCGCGCCCCCGGTCCGCAGGCATCGACGTGGATCTCGAGGCGGTCATTGCCGTACTCCAGGGCGTACTCGACCGACGCCGTCCGGTACGGCAGCTTGCCCGGCTTCCGGATGGGGATGATCCCGACACCCAGCGTTCGGGAAATCGGCCCACCGAGCAGGAATCCCCGGCTCTCGATCGCAGCGACGTGCGTGATTCCATCGTGTCGGAACGGCTCGGCCATGGCGTCGGTGGCGCGTGCGAGCAGGGCGCCATCGCCGAGGAGCGGAGTGATATCCCTGAAAAGAATCCCGGCTTTCGGAAAGTCCGGCACGTCGCGCACGGCACTGCGCAGCGTTTCCGGGAGGTCGCGAGGTGTCCGCGCCATGACGATACGCCCTACCCGCGCAGAATGCTGAAAGGCTCCGGCAGTTCGGCCGCGGGTGGCGGGCCTGGCTGCACGGCGTCAACCGCTGCGCCCTCCGGCCCGCGGCGAACGGCGGCCAGGAGTCCCTCCAGACTTCCCTCCTCCCCCGATGCCGCGATCTCGACAGATCCATCGGGGAGATTTCTCACCCAGCCGCGCACTCCCCAGCGCCGGGCCTGCTCCCGGACGAACCACCGAAAGCCCACTCCCTGAACCTTCCCCACGACGATCCAGTGCGCGGTCGGCATTCGCTACCGATGGGCGGCGAACCCGTCGAGCGCAAGAGCGCCGCACGCCCGGGGTGGTGCGACGGGGGGCCGACCCATCTTCAAGTGGCCCACCCATGCGCGCCGACGAGCGGCACGAATCGCACGGGAGCGACTTCCACCCGTTCGAGCCCTGCTCCCCGACGCGTGACCACGGTGAGCACCTGGTCTTCCCGCGTGCCGAGCGGAATGAGCAGCTTCCCACCCTCCGCGAGCTGTGCGCGCAGCGGCTCCGGGACGTCGGGGGCGGCGGCGCTGA
This sequence comes from Gemmatimonadaceae bacterium, assembly GCA_031426115.1. Classification (GTDB taxonomy): domain Bacteria; phylum Gemmatimonadota; class Gemmatimonadetes; order Gemmatimonadales; family Gemmatimonadaceae; genus JANPKQ01. Next base: position 13,788 of record JANPKQ010000267.1, read on the forward strand.
CGAGAATCGCGTCATACGGCCCGTAGTCGCGCCAGCCGAACGTGCCGTCGCCGAGGAGGAGCGAGATGTTGCGCGCGTTGGTCAGTCGGATCACCTCGCGTGCGCGATCGAGCAGCACGGGAATACGCTCGACCGAGAACACCTGTGCCGCGAGATGCGAGAGCAGCACGGTCTGGTAGCCGGACCCGGTCCCGATTTCCAGCACGCGCTCATGACCCTGGAGCGCGAGCAGCTCGAGGTAGCGCGCGTGCACCGACGGCTGCGAGATCGTCTGGCCGCTTCCGATCGGGAGGGGCGCGTCCTCGTATGCGCGATGCCGCACCCCGGTGGGAACGAAGAGATGCCTCGGGGTCATCTCGAAGGCGCGCAGCACCGGAAGGCTGCTGATGCCGTTTCGCCGCAGCGCCTCGATGAGCCGGCGGCGTCCGCCGCGCTGCTCCGATTCTATAGGTCCTGCCACCACGTCGCCGATGCGGCCAGCATGTCGAAATGTGTCAGGTCGAGGTGGAGGGGGGTCACCGAAATGTAGCCGTCCTGAATCGCACGGAAGTCGGAGTCCTCGAGCCCCTCCCAGGAGATCGATCCGCCGCCGATCCAGAAGATGTCGCGTCCCCACGGATCGCGCATTGGCTTCAGCGAATCCGAATACACGCGGCGCCCGAGCCGTGTCAACCGCACGCCCTTGATCTGCGACGACGGGAGCGGCGGAAGGTTCACGTTGAGGAGTGTCTGCTTCGGGAATGCGCGCAGCGACGTGAGATGGCTCAGCAGCGGCGTCAGCACGGCCACCTGATCGTCGAGCATCGAAACGTCGGCGCGGAGGTCGCCACCGGCGAACGAGATCGCAATTGACGGGATGCCCAGGGCAAGCCCTTCCATCGCCGCCGCGACCGTCCCGGAATACAGGACATCCTCGCCCATGTTCTGACCATGGTTGATGCCGCTGAGCACGAAGTCCGGACGCTCCGGCATCAGTGCCTCGACGGCAAGCATGACACAATCCGTCGGCGTGCCATCGACCTGAAAGCGGCGCTCCCCCCGCTTCACGGGCCTCAGGGGGTGGTGCAGCGTCAGCGAATGACTCGTCGCGCTCTGCTCGCGATCATGCGCGACGACGCTGACTTCTCCGAGCGGCTCGGCCGCGCGGATCAGGCAGTCGAGGCCGTGAGCGAGAATGCCGTCATCGTTCGTGCACAGCAGCTTCATTCGACCGCTCCGCCGCAGGCGTGGCGGCAAAAAGTGGCGACCACGCGGAAGCCATCTCGCATTTCGCGAAAGTGGCTGGGCGGGCCGTAGATGGTGGGGATCGGGACGGCAGCAATGCGAAAACCTGCGCGTGCCGCGCGGAGCAGCAGGTCGGTCTCGAACTCGTAGCGGTCCCCACGCGCGCGAACTGCCCGGAGCACAGTGGCGCGCATTGCACGAAAGCCGGACTGCGGGTCGGCCAGATCACAGCCGCCGAGCCGGCGGGCGGCGGCGGCCGACAGCGCGTTGGTCATGCGTCGCCGGAGAGGCATCAGGCCAACACTGCGGCGCCGCGTGCCGATCACGATGTCCGCATCCACGAGCGCCGCGACGAGGCTCGGCGCGCAGGCCGGATCATGCTGACCGTCGGCGTCCACGGTGACGACGACATCGCTCCCAAGGGCGAGCGCCTCGGCGAATCCGGCCCGCAGCGCTGCACCCTTCCCGCGGTTTTCATCGAGCACGATGGAGCGGTCGCACTCGGCGTCCATCGCGCGCGCCGTGTCGTCGGACGACCCATCATCGACGCCGATGATGATCGCCCCGGGCATCGACAAGCGAAGACCGCGGATCACCGGGCCGATGGTGGCCGCGGCATCGAGCGCGGGAATGACGCAGGCGACCAGGAGGGTCACTCCGCTTTCTCCTCGCTCTGCAGGGCGGCGAGCAGCGTCACGAGCTCACCCTCGAGCGCCTCCAGGGCCTGGACGTCGAGCGCGGCGCGAGAGGCAACGCGCAGCTCGCCCCCCTTGCGATGCTCGTCCACCTTCTGGCGTGCCCCATCGATCGTGTACTTCTCGGTGTACAGGAGGTGTTTGACGAGCATGATGAGCTCGATCTCCCGCCGCTGGTACACACGGTTGCCCGACCGGTTCTTCGCGGGATTGAGGAACCGAAACTGGCTCTCCCAGTAGCGGAGCACGTGCGGTTTGAGGTCGGTGAGTGTGCAAACCTCCCCGATGGAAAAGAACTCCTGGACGGCATCGTCGGCCGCCATCAGTCCTGCTCCGGACGAAGCTCGCGCGCCATGAGCGCGGAGATCGATTCGCGCGCCGGCTGTCCCTCGAAGAGTGTTCGATACACCGCTTCGATGATGGGCATTTCGACTCCCTCCCGTTGGGCCAGCGCAAAGGCGCTGCGCGTCGTGATGACGCCTTCCGCCACCGTTTCCTTCCCCGCCATGGCCTCCTCGAGCGACAGGCCGCGACCGATCTCGGCTCCGAGCGCACGATTGCGGCTCAGCGACCCTGTGCAGGTGAGCACGAGGTCGCCGATTCCGGCGAGGCCCGCGAACGTCTCCGGGCGTGCGCCGAGCTTCGCACCCAGCCGCGTCATCTCCGCGAGTCCACGGGTGATGAGCGCGGCTCGCGAGTTGAATCCGAGCCCGAGCCCTTCGCAGATTCCCGTGGCGACTGCCATGACGTTCTTGAGCGCCCCGCCGAGCTCCACGCCGATCACATCATCGTTGGTGTAGACGCGGAACTCCGGCGCGCTGAACGCCTGCTGGGTCCGGACCGCGGCCGCGGGGCGCGTCGACGCAGCGACGACCGCGGTGGGCTGCCGCGCCGCCACTTCGGCGGCGAAGCTCGGACCGGACAGCGCCACGACCGGGGACCCGCGCAGCTCCTGCTCGACAATGCCCGTCATGAGCGCGAAGGTCTCGAGCTCGATCCCTTTCGTCGCGATCACCGCGATCGGGTTGCCGCGCAACAGCGATCGGCTGTCCGCCGCGATCCGGCGCAGCACCTGCGACGGTGGGGCGAACACGATGAGCTCGGGATCGCCGGCGAGTGCGCGATGAAGCTCCGAGGATGCACGCAACGATGGTGAGAGCGGCGCACCGGCGAGGAAGCGCTTGTTCTCGTGCGAGTCGTTGATCGTGGCAGTGACGTCAGTCTCGCGGGCCCACAGCATCGTCTCGTGGCCGTTGCGAGCGAGGAGATCCGCGAGCGCCGTTCCCCACGCTCCGGCACCGACGACCGCGCACTTCATCAGCGCGGCCGACCCTCGGCATCGGGGCGTGGCCCCGGTGCGGGCGGCTTCTCCCACGCCGCATCAGGTGTCGTCGGTGTCGCGCGCTTCGTCCCGAACCGATGCTCCTCACCGCGGCGAAGCCGCTCGATGTTCGCCCGGTGGGACCAGAAGACGAAGATCCCAACCGACGCGGCGACGATGAAGTGAGGGCTGCGCACGCCCTCGGTGAACATCAGTGCAATGGGCAGGACGACGGCCGCGCAGAGCGACGCGAGCGAGACGTAGCCGGAGCGCAGGAGGACGGCGAGCCAGACCCCGAAGGCAAGAAGGGTCGGCAGCCATGCAAGCCCGAGAAAGACCCCGGACGCGGTCGCGACGCCCTTCCCGCCTCCCTTCCAGAGGAGGAAGATCGGCCTGACATGGCCGACGATCGCGGCGACACCGAACGCGATCGCCCAGAGATCGGATTGCGTCGTTTCCATCCAGCGGGGGAACAGGAGCACGGGGATCGCGCCCTTTGCCGCGTCGAAGGCCATCACCACCGAGGCGATACGCGCTCCGAGCACGCGATAGGCATTCGTCGCCCCCAGGTTTCCCGAGCCGTGCTGCCGGAGATCGATGCCGCGTGTCACCTTGCCGGCGATGTAGGCAGCCGGTATCGAGCCGAGGATGTATGCGACTGCGATACCGACCGCAGGATGCATCAGGCCGCCTTTCGGCGAAGAAGGATGCGAAGCGGATTCCCGGTGAACCCCCATGCCTCGCGGAAGCCGTTGTGCAGGTACCGAACGTAGTGCTCCTGCAGGAGCTCCGGGTGATTCCCGAACACCGCGATCGCCGGCGGCGCCACTTCCACCTGCGTCGCATAGGAAAGCTTGATCTCGCGCCCCGCAGCCTGCGGCGGCTGGCGACGCGCGAGCAGCTCCTGAAGGCGGTCGTTCACCTGGGACGTCGTGATCCGCTTCGAGCGCTCGGCTTCAACCTCGATGAGTGTGTCGAGGGTCTTGTTGACGCGCTGGCCCGTCAGCGCCGAGGTGAACACGAACGGGACGTAGCGCAGATACGGAGCCTTCTCGATGCATTCCTTCTTGAAGTGCGCCGAGCTCTTGTCGTCCTTTTCCTTGAGATCCCACTTGTTCACGACCATGATGAGCCCGCGCCCGCTCTCCCACGCGAGCGTCGCGATCTTCAGGTCCTGATTGTGGAGTCCCTCGACCGCGTCGATGAGGAGCATGCAGATGTCGGCGCGGTCGATGGCGCGGCGCGAGCGGAGCGATGAGTAGAACTCCACCCCGTCGTCGATCTTCGACTGGCGACGAAGACCGGCGGTATCGATGAACACCACCGTTCGCCCGTGATACTGCATCGGCGTGTCGATGGCGTCGCGCGTCGTGCCCGCCTCGTCCGAGACGACGAGGCGCTCCTCGCCGACCAGGCGGTTGACGAACGATGATTTTCCGACGTTCGGACGGCCGATCACCGCGACGCGCAGCGCCTGCGTCTCCTCGATCGGAGCGGGTGGAATGCGCTTCACGATCTCGTCGAGAAGGTCGCCGGAATTCTTGCCGTTGACGGCGGAGACGGGGATCGGGTCGCCGGCCCCGAGCGAGTAGAACTCGTAGAAGTCTGTTGATGCCGGATCATCCACCTTGTTGGCGACGAGCAGCCACGGCTTCCGAGCGTCGCGGAGCAGGTCCACGACCCGCGCATCGCTCGGATGCAACCCGATCTTCGCATCGACGACGAGCAGGAGCAGGTCGGCCTCGTCGATCGCCTGCAGCACCTGCCGCCGGATCTCGAGATCCATCGGGATGTGCGGGTCATCGGTCAGGCCACCGGTGTCGACGAGCCAGAACCCCTGGCCATTCCACTCCGCGCGTGCGAAGTGTCGGTCGCGGGTGGTACCCGCTTCATCGTTCACGATCGCGCTATTCTCGCCGATGATGCGGTTGAAGAGCGCGGACTTGCCGACGTTCGGACGCCCGACGAGGGCGATGACGGGAATGTTCATGCGGCGACCAGTGCGAAGATGGAATCATCGCTCAGGACGTCGATGAAATCGTACGATGGGAAAACAGGCATGCTGACAGCGTCACGGACATCGGTGAAGCGGGCGTCGTCGAGAAACAGCCCGCTCTCGTTGATCGATTCCGCGGGAATGAGTGCCAGGTCGAGATCGGTGCGGCCTTCGAGTACGCGCCGAACGTCGGCACCGGGAAGGAGGCCCGCGACCGTCGTCGTCGGGCCGAACAGCGAATTCTCGGCGACGATGAGCTCGAAGGTCGCGCCGGTCGCCTCGCGAAGGCGTGCGAGCAGCGCGGGCATCAGGGGTGCCATCGATGTGCCCGTCACGACGCCAATCCGACGGCCGTCCAACCGGGGAAGCCCCGTTGCTCCCTCGCGCACCCGCTCGCGCAGATAGGTGACCGACCCGATCCCGTTCTCGATCTGCGCGAAGTCGCCATAGTGCTCGGCGCCGGGCAGTGGCCGCTCGGCGAGCAGGTAGAGCTCATCGGACGCGAGCACCCAGGTCGCATCGCGCTCGCGCCGCGCGCGCTCGCCCCACCGCTCGACGTGCGCCAGCAGCTCGCGGGCGGTATCGCGATCCATCCGGCGGCCGGTGTACAGGTGCGAGAACTGGGTCAGTCCCACCGGCACGACCGCGGCAGAAAGCACCGACGCTCCCATGTTCCAGAGGTCGGTCAGCGAGCGTTCGAGGGCCGCCCCGTCGTTGAGCCCGGGCACGATCACCATCTGCGTATGAAACTGGATTCCGCCCTCGGCCAGGATCCGGAGCTGGGCGAGAACGTCAGGCACTCTCGGGTTGTTCAGGAGGGTCTTTCGCGTTTCGTGGTCGGTCGCGTGGACGGACACGTACAGCGGCGACAGCCGGTATTCCAGGATCCGCGCAATGTCCCGCTCCTTCATGTTCGAGAGCGTCGCGAAATTCCCGTAGGCGAACGAGAGGCGATAGTCGTCGTCCCGGATGTAAAGAGCCCGCCGAAGACCCGTCGGGAGCCCCTCGACGAAGCAGAACTCGCACCGGTTGGCGCAACGGCGGACGGTTGGCGGCTCGAGCTCGACACCGAACGCTTCCCCCTCGGGCCGCTCGACCTCGTACACGATCTCCTCGCCATCGGGCGCACGCGCCTCAATGACCAGCTCATCTTCGGCTGTCAGGAACTCCCAGTCCAGGAAGTCACCAAGGGCGCGTCCGTTGACGCTCAGGAGCTCGGTCCCGGGCGCGATGGACAACGCTTCGGCAATACTTTCTGGCAGGACACGAGCGACGCGAACCATCTGACCCCGGGGAGAACAACGGGGAAGATCACGACGACGTGGTCTTCCCCGAGAAGAGAGCACACAACTTGATTATTGGCCTCATGCAACGTAGGAGACTTGGGCACGGAAATCAAGGCGACTACATGACTTCCGTGATCAGGGCTCCGGTGATTCGCGCGTAGCCAGATCGAGTACTTCGCGAGCCGTGCGTCCCGATTCCCGCGCGACGGCGACGACGTCGTCGAACTCCGGCTTGAAGCGAGTGGATCCGTCCGGGAGCGTCACGATCTTGACGCTGATTGACCGGCCGAGCACGGTGACCGTGCCCATGCGTCGCGGCAGGGCGCGACGGGTGACCGCGCTCCGCCGCACACCGATCGAGCTGCCCTCGGTGAGCAGGACAGCTTCGAGCGCGGGGGCATCGCCGGGACGTGAAAGTGCCTCGAGCCTCGTCCCGGGTCGGCCCTTCTTCATCGTCGTCGCGAGCAGGACGACGTCCAGCGCGCCCGCGACGCGGAGACTGTCCGCGAGGGCCGACAGATACTCACCGGGCATGTCGTCGATGTCCGTCGCAAGCATTACGAGATCGTCGATCCCGCCGCCCGGTGAAACGGTTTCGTCCGCGAGGATCAGTCGGAGCGCATTCGCACGGCCCCGGAAGTCCTTGGTGCCCGCGCCGAACCCGCTTCGCAGCGGGACATACTCAACGGGCGGCGGACCCGCGGACAGCACTCGCACGAGCGCCGCGCCGGTAGGCGTCACGAGCTCCCCCGCCCCTTCGGGCCCCGGTCGCACCGGGTGCCCTTCGAGCAGCTTGAGCGTCGCCGGCGCGGGCACCGGAAGGATGCCATGCGCCGCGCGCACCGTACCGTCCCCGAGCGCGATCGCGCCGCAGTAGACCGTGCTCACGCCAAGGATGTCGAAGCCCCAGATCGATCCCACGACATCGAGGATCGCATCGACGGCTCCGACCTCGTGCAGGTGGACGCGCTCGGCTTCCATGCCGTGGATCTCGCCCTCCGCCGTGGCGATCGCCATGAACGCGGCATCGGCGCGAGCGCGGACGTGCTCCGGCGCTCCCGACTCTGCAACGAGGCGGCGAATCTCGCGAACGTGCCGCCCATGGGGCTGAGGCGGAATGTCGAAATCGACCTTCTTGCAAACGATGTCGCCGCGAATGACGTCCTGAACGCGCACGCCGACGCCGTCGAGACCCATGCGTCCGGGGAGCGCGGACAACCACGCCGGATCGAGACCGACATCGACGAGCGCGCCCAGGGTCATGTCGCCGGAGATCCCGCTGAATGGGTCGAGGATGGCGATGGTCATGCGAAGCGGCCCGGAGTGGCGAGTAACGTTGCGCGCGCTGTCAGATGCGGTAGGATATTCCACTCCCCGTGTTGAACAGCACGACTTCGGATTCCGGCGACAGGCGCTTCTCACGCACGAGTCGCTCGAGAACAGCGAGGGCGCATCCACCCTCCGGCGCTGCGTCGATTCCGGATGCGATCGAAAGGCGGGTCGTCGCCCCCCTGATCGCCTCCTCGCTCACCGACTCGGCGTCACCGCCGCTCTCCCGCAGGGCACGCAGGATGAGCCGGTCGCCGAGCGGTCCGGGGACGCGAAGGCCACTCGCGTGCGTTTCCGGGTTCTGCCACGGCTCTGCCCGGTCCTCGCCGGCCGCGAAGGCGCGTACGATCGGTGCGCACCCGTCGGCCTGCGCCGTCACCATCCGCGGCATTCGCGTGGACTCGGGAAGCCAGCCCGCCTCGCGCATCTCGCCGAACACCTTCCACATGCCGATGAGCCCCGTCCCGCCGCCGGTCGGGTAGATGATCGCATCGGGGAGGCGCCAGCCCAGCTGCTCCGCGACCTCCAGTCCCATCGTCTTCTTGCCTTCGATGCGGTAGGGCTCGCGTAGCGTGGAGACGTCGAACCATCCACGTTCGGCCGCGAATGCCCGGGCCGCCTTCCCTGCATCCCCGATATGCCCCGGCACCAGGTGCAGGTCGGCACCGAGGGCGCGCGTCGTCTCGAGCAACGGCCTGGGAGTACTGTCCGGAGCGTAGACGCGCACGGGGAGTCGCGCGGCCGCACCATAGGCGGCGAGGGCTGCGCCGGCGTTGCCGGCGGTGGGGACGACGAGGCCTTCCACACCGAGTCCGACGGCTCTCGTCACCGCGGCGCTCATCCCCCGCGCCTTGAACGATCCCGTGGGATTGAGCCCCTCATCCTTCACCCAGAGCCGGGCAATGCCGATCTCGCGCGCGAGATGCGGCAGCTCGGACATCGGCGTGCAGCCTTCACCGAGCGACACGGGTTGCTCGCGCGAACGCAGAGGAAGAGCAGCGGCATACCGCCACATGTCCCATCGTGCCCCGATCGAAGCACGGTCCGGGAACCGGTCGTACTTCACGAGATATGGCTGGCCGCAATCGGGGCATACGGAGGCGCGAGCGCTCCCCTCCGCGGTGTGTGCGCATGCGGAGCAGGCGAGCGACCATGTCGTCATGCAGAGACCTTGGACGGAGCGATCGGTGAAGGTGCGATCGGGGAGGATGCCGCCAGCGCTTCGAGGAGGCGGGCCGCCCGCGCGTGGTTGAAGCCGCGAATCTTCGCGACCTCATCGACGCCGGCTTCGCGGATGCCCTGCACGCTCCCGAACGCGCGAAGCAGGTCGCGCCGCTTGGCCGGCCCGATGCCCGGGACCTTGAGCAGCTCGGATGTGACGGTGCGCATCGTTCGGCGCTTGCGGTTGTACGTCACGGCAAAGCGATGCGCCTCGTCGCGCGCCTGCTGAAGGAGGCGCAGTCCCGGAGAGCGCCGCGACAGCCGAAGCGACTCCGACCGCCCCAGCACGAAGATCTCTTCCTCACGTTTGGCGAGACTGATCAGCGGAATCTCGGCAAGTCCCGCCTCGCGCAGCGCCTCCGCAGCCATGCCAAGCTGGCCCTTCCCGCCGTCAACGACAACCAGATCGGGGAGCGGTCTCTCCTCGCTCAGGCGTCGCTGGAAATACCGTTGCACGACTTCACGCATCGAAGCGAAGTCGTCGGTGCCGATGACGGTCCTCACCTTGAACTTGCGGTACTCTGCCCGCTTCGGCCGTCCGTTCTCGAACCAGACGCAGGAGCCGACGGTGTCGGTGCCCTGCGCCGTCGAGATGTCGAAGCAGATGAACGACCGTGGAATCTTCTGGAGCCCGAGCTCGCGCGCAAGCTCGTACACCGGGTCTGCCGCGCGCTCATCCGCCTCGAGGGAGGCAAGCTTCAACTCCTCGAGCAGGTGCCGGGCGTTCTGTTCGGCGAGGTCCACGAGATCGCGCCGCGACCCGCGCAGGGGAACCACGATCCGCGTTCCGGCGAGCGCCGTTGCCAGCAGCTCGGCGTCCTCGACGTCGAAGGGAAGAAGCACCTCCGGCGCGCGCCCCTGCTGCCCGACGTAGTGCCCCGCCAGGTACGCCGTCAGCACCCGGGCGTCGGGCTCATCGTCGATGTTCTCGACGAACCGATGCTCGCGGGCGAGCAGCTTTCCACCGCGGATGCGAAGGATCGCAACCGACGCGTCGTCGCCATCGCGGGCGTAGCCAACGACGTCGCTGTCGCCGCCGGCGACCCGCACGACGACGGTGGGCTCCTCCATTTTCTCGAGATGCCTCAGCGCGTCGCGCAGCTCGGCGGCACGCTCGAAGTCGAGCGACTCCGCCGCGAGCTCCATGCGCTCCCGCACGCGCGTCGTCACCTCCTCGGTTCGTCCGTCCAGGAAGGCGAGCACCTCGTCGATCATCACGCGATACTCGGCGGCGGTCTGCAGCAGCGCACATGGGGCGTTGCACCGGCCGATCGCATGGTCGAGGCACGGTCGGGCCGGCATCTCACGCGGCATGTCATAGGTGCACGAGCGCACGGTGAAGAGACGCTTGACCACGTTGAGCGCCCGTCGCATCGCCCCGACATCGGTGTAGGGGCCGAAGTAGCGCGCCCCATCGTCGGTGAGCCGTCGTGTCACGTAGACGCGAGGGAACGGCTCCTGGAGCGTGACCTTGATGTACGGGTACGACTTGTCGTCCCGGAGCGCGATGTTGAAACGCGGCCGGTACTCCTTGATGAGATTCGCCTCGAGGATCAGCGCGTGCGCCTCGGTTGGCACGACGATCGTCTCGAGATCGCGGATCTGATGCACCAGGGCGTGGGTCTTCACACTCGTGGACCTGTGGTCCACCGCGAAATAGCTCCGCACCCGCGAGCGCAGGCGCTTGGCCTTCCCCACGTAAAGGATCGTTCCGTCGGCGGCCTTCCACAGATACACGCCGGCCGTCTCCGGGAGGTGCGGAAGCTTTGCGGCGACGGATTCGGGAACTGCGATCATGACGGCGACGACCGGCGGACGATACGGAGGGAGCGCAGCCAGCGGGCCGCTTCGGAACTGCCTGCGGCGTACGCGGCAACGAGAAATATACCCCCGAAGGCTGCCAGCGTGCCCAACGCCACGGCGTACGGCCGCCACCGCTGCGGTATCGCGATGCTCGCCTCGAGTCCGAACCGAACGAGGACGCCGCCGATCGTCGCAATCGCGGTCGCCAGGGCGATGCGAGCAGTTCCCTTCCACATTGCGCCGCTGTACAAGGGGCCGAGCCGCCGGCGCAATCCGGTCGCGAGGAGAACGAGGTTGACGTACGATCCCAGCGCGGACCCGAGAGCGATCCCTGCGGCCGCGCGCAGGGAATGCCGGTATGGGAGAGCGAGTGCCACCGCCAGGATCGCGCTCGTGATGATGGCGAAGACGGAAGCCCGAAGTGGCGTCCGATAGTCGTTGAACGCGTAGTGTGCCGACGCCAGCAGCTTGACGGAGGAGTACCCGATGAGGCCCACTGCATACGCGGCAAGCACCCAGTGGACGAGCGCGGTATCCGATGCGCCGAAGTTACCGCTCTGCAGCAGCAGGGTGACGACGAGATCGCCAAAGACAATGAAAACGATCGTGCTTGGGATGATGTAGAAGAGGATACGCACCCACCCGGCACGCAGCCGATCACGCAGGACATCGGTCGCGCGCAGCGTATCGGAGGAGAAATCGGGCAGCGAGGCGGCCGCCACCGACAGCCCGAAGACGCTCACCGGCAACGTGTAGATCAGCGACGCGTAGTAGATGTTCGTGATTGCGCCGACAGGCAACTGGCTCGCGATCCGCGTATCGATGAAGCTCGAGATCTGCACGGCACTCAGGGCGAGCACGACCGGCCCGAAGTTGCGCAGTGTCGTCTCGACGCCAGGGATGGTACGATCGAGCGAGATCCGCATCGGGCGGACGAGCGAGATGACCTGCGGCAGCTGCACCGCGATCTGCAGGACGGCCCCGGCCAGCGTTGCCCACGCGAACCACCACGCGAGCTCCGTCGTGTCGTTGATGCGCACCCCGAGGCCGAAGATGGCCGGGCGCGTCGTGGACGCCTCGGTCGTTCCCCAGCCGAAGAGCAGCACGATCTGGGCGAGCGACCACACGGTGGCACTCGCGTACGACATGAAGAACCGGCGATGCGAGTTCTGGATGGCGAGGCACCAGCCCGAGATCACCATCAGCCCGGTCATCGGAAACATGACGCGTGTCAGCGTCACGGCGAGCGCCTCGGTCTCCGCGTCGAACCCGCCGGCGACAATCCTCACCAGGCCCGGCGCCAGCAGGATGCCCGCGATCGTCAGCAGCGACACGGCGGCGAGGAGAATCCCGAGCAGTGCCCCGGCAAGCGCGCGAGCGGCCCGAGCATCGCCGCGCTCCAGCGCCGCGCTGTACACGGGAATGAACGACGCGGAGATCGCCCCCTCGCCAAGCAGTGTGCGCACGAAGTTCGGGATGCGCGCGGCAGCGTTGAACGCATCGGCAGCGACGCCGTTCCCGAAATACCGGGCGAATGCCCACGTGCGCAGCAGCCCGAACACGCGGCTCACGAGAATTCCCGCGGCGACCATTCCCGCCGCTCGTTCCCCACCGCGGCGCACGGACGGAACAGGCGTCGCCGCGGGCGTGCCGGGCGTCGTGTCCTCCGGCACTCCGCTCCCGCTCACGCCGGAGAGCCCGGTGCTTCGGCGCGACGCGAGCGGGCCGGCGATTCTCGCGACGCGTCGATCAACGCGCTCGCGTGCTGGCCCGCTGCCGCCTGCATGTCGTCCAGCAGCGGCCGCCCATACCGCGCCAGCATCGGTATCAGGTTGAGCGCGCGCTCCTGGCGCGTGCCGCCCGGATAGAGCGATCCGCGCGCCGTCGCGATCGCGTTCAGCTCTGCGGCGAGGCGACGCTTCATTGCAGCCGTGTACCGCCGCTCCAGCCGGGCGATGCGCGACGCCATCGCCCCGCGCGCGCCATCGACGGCCGCGGGTGCCACGAGCCCGCTCGTGTCGCGCGCTAGCGCGTCCGTGGCCTCGCCCACTGCCGCCGTCATGCGGGCGAGCGCGGTAGCGACCTCACTGGGGAGTCCCTCTCTCGCGAGACGCGTATCGGCTGCGTGCGGATCACGCAGATCATCGCGCTCGAGCTGGAGCCGCGCGAGCGTGTCCGCCACGTCCGGCTCGAGGATGGTGCACGACCAGCGCGGGACTGCAAGCGGAGCCGCCGCGCCCAATGCTGCGGCCACCGCACTCACCTGCGCGAAGTACGCGATCTCCGCCGGTCCCGCGACGTAGGCGACGGTGGGAAGGATCGCGCGTTCCATGATGGGACGGAGCAGCACGTTCGGCGACAGTGTGTCTGGCTCGGCAGAGACCGCCGCGGCTGCCGCCTCCGCGTGCGCGATGCGCTTTCTCTCGCCGCCGTCGGTGCGAAAAACGAGAGAGAGTCCAGCGACGCTCGCCACCTGCGCGGCATGTCCCGCCGCGGACATCGCGCGGCCCCGCTCTTCGATCGCCCAAGCAACCCGTTCCGAGTGCCGAAGCGCATCGCGCAACAGCACGGCCCCCGCTCCGCGAACGGCCGCGTGCGCGGCATCGAGGACAGGCATCCCCAGCGGCTCGAGCAGCGCTCGAAGCAGCTCGATATACGCCCCGCCGACGGTCTGCCCCGGGCGGTAGGCGTGGCGCACCGCGAGGAGCGGCTCGCGCCACGCCGCGGACCCGGCGGCGCGCTCGAGCCGCTCGATGAGTGGCGAGACGTCGCCGAGGGGGACCGCAGCCATCGACCTGCCGCTGTCATCGCCCGCCATTCGCAGCTCGTCCGCTCCACCCGGCCCCGCGACCATCGTCCAGCTGGCCTCCGCGAAGTCGGAGTCGTCCGTCGCGGCCCAGAACACCGGCACGACAGGCATGCTGATCGAGGCTTCGAGCGACTCCGCGAGCGCGATGGCACTGAGTGCCTTGGACCATGTGTAGATCGGCCCGCCGAACAACCCGGGCTGCTGGCCCGTGGTGATGACGACTCCCTTCCCCTCGCCAACGGCAGCGAGGCGCGATGCGGCGCGTCCGGATGCGCCGAACGCCGGTCGCAGCACGTTGAGCCACTCGGGATTCGACGACGCGAGCACGTCTCGCGATCGACGATCCCAGCCGGCTCGGTCATGCGGTGCACGAATGTACCAGCCGTCTGGCGCGGTTCCGGCGACCGCGGCGCGCGCGAGTGGGGTGCCGCCGAGTGGCTCGGTGATGACGAGGGGCGTCTTCATCGCCGACAGCCGAGAAGAATCGTGCGCGGTGAGTCCGGCCCGTACGGATGGCCGTCGTAGTTGCCCAGCACGTCGGCAATGTCGAACCCGCATGCGTCGAGCATCCCGAGCAGCTCGCCGTGCTCGAACAGCCGCACGCGCTCGATGAACGTCCGCTCTTCATCGGCGAGCGTGATCGTCTTCCGGACAAAGCGTCCGTCGGCCGAGATCTCCCGCTCCTGCTCCACGACGCGGCCGCCCACCTGAAAGCTGTCGAAGGGAACGAGCGTCGCGCGGACGTGGCTCGCGTTCAGGTAGTCGAGCACGAACGATCCCCCCGACTGCGTAACGCGCGCGACTTCGCCGATGACCTGCCGATGCTGGGCATCATCGCGAAAGTAGCCGAAGCTCGTGAAGAGGTTGACGACCAACCCGAACGACTCCGCACCGAAAGGCAGGCACCGCATGTCGGCGCGCACCAGCGGCGCGTGGCGCTCCTCGGCACGCGCAATTCGAAGCAGCGCGGGCGAGAGGTCGAGGCCGACCGTCCACCAATGGTCGGTGAGGGCGCGCGAGTGCCGCCCCGCACCGCAGGCAAGATCGAGCGCCGGCGCGCCGGGAGGAATGCGAACGCGCGCATCGATCAGCGTTGCGACCCCTTGCGCTTCGTGCTCATCGCGATGGGGATACAGCGCGAGATACTCCTCGCCGAACCACTCCTCGAACCAGTCCGTCATGCGGGACCCGCAAGGCCGCGTCTCAGGGCTCGATGGAGGGTCACTTGTGGTATGGCTCTCCGCGGAGCAGCGATCCGGCCCGGTAGAGCTGTTCCGCGAGCACGAGTCGCGCGAGCTCGTGCGGCAGAGTCCACGGTGCCAGCGAGAGCGTTGAAGCCGCCGCCCCGAGGACGTCTCGGGAGAGCCCGTATGCGCCACCGATGGCGAACGCCAGGCTGCGTCCAGCGTCGCGCTCGCGGCCGAGCCATGCCGCGAATTCCTCGGAGGTATAGCGGGCCCCGTCGATGGCGCAGGCGACGAGCCGCGCCCCCGCGGGAATGCGCGCTCGGAGCCGCTCGCCTTCACGCTGGGTGACGACCGCTTCGTTGACGCCACCACGAGCGGATTCTTCCTTCACCTCGTGAATCTCGAGCGTCCAGTAGCGGCCTGCGCGAGTCTCGGAGGCCTCGATCGCGGCAGCGAGCGAGGCGTGCCGCGGCTCGCCGACGACAGCGACCGTCAGGCCCACCGGCGACGGGTTCGCGCATGGCGGGGAGGGCGCCTCACGCCTCGCGCACGCACGCGGCTGCGTCGCCGC
>JANPKQ010000268.1:0-7828 GCA_031426115.1 Gemmatimonadaceae bacterium
TCCGGGTGACGTGGACATGGTGAACGTCTTCCGACGGCCGGCCGACATTCCGGCGCATGTGGATGACATCATCGCGAAACGGCCGCGCGCCGTCTGGTTCCAGTCAGGAATCCGGAACGATGCCGCGGCCGAGCGGTTCGCGCGTGAGGGGATTGATGTCGTACAGGACCGATGCCTCATGGTGGAGCTTCGGAACATAGGTCGGTGAATCAGCATCAACGCCCTGGATTGAAGCAGGGGGCAGCTTCACGGACCGCAGCTACGTACTGAACTTCACTGCTTACTGCGCACGCACTGCGTACTGGCTACTGCGCACGGGTGCATGAGGGCGTACCGGGCGGCAGTGCGGAGTGGTGCGCAGTCCCAGTAGTCGCCCACGGACGGAGGGAACGGCGGTACCGGGCGCCCGCCTTCGGCTCGGCCGGTTGCCCGGATTCCCCCAAACGCCCGCCGTTCCGCCTGCCGTGCCCGTCCCGCTCTGGCGGTGTGTACCGAGTACCACTGCGTACGCAGTGCGTGCGCAGTAAGCAATGCAGTTCCGTACGTAGTCGCGGTGAGTCAAACCGAGCGCTGGGGGCTAGCCTCAAAACACGATCGGCCCCGCCTTGAGCAGCTTTGCTCGCTCCTTGAGATGCTCGTCCATCTTCAGTCGCGGCACGCCGTCCTTGAGCCAGTCGGGCTTCGGGGCGCCCTTGAGATGATGGTCGAAGAATTCGCGCATCCGGATCGTGTAGTCCTTCTGGTTCGCGGGCCGCGTCACGCCGTGGTTCTCGCCGACGTATTGCAGCATCGCCACTTCCTTCCCCATCCGGCGAAGGACGTTGTAGTACTCGAGGCCCTGGTTGAAGTCCACCGCGCCATCCTGGTCGTTGTGCAGAAGGAGGAGCGGCGTCTCGACCTTCGTCGCGTGAAACACGGGCGAGTTCCGGATGTACGCATCCGTATGATCCCAGTAGCCGCCGAGGAAGCGGCCCTGGCTCGACTCGAAGATGGCGCCGTCCGCCGTGCCGGAATTCCAGTACACGGAACCGTACATGCTCACCATGTTCGTAAGCGCGGCGCCAGCGACCGCGGACTTGAACATCTTCGTCTGGGTGATGAGGAACGCGGTCTGGTAGCCGCCCCATGAGTGACCGTGCAGCCCGACGCGGGTGCGGTCCACGATCCCCGTGGCGATGGCCGCTTCGACCGCAGGGACGACGCACCACACGGCCGACATGCCGGGATCATTCAGGGTGTATACGATGTCCGGCTGCAGCACGACGTAACCGCGGCTCGTGTACACGGCCGGGTTGAACGCGCTCGTCGCGTTCGGCGCGCCGTACTGGTTGAGCATCTGCGAGCGCTTCTCGTAGATGTACACGACCGTCGGGTACGACTTCCCGGGCTCGTAGTTCGCCGGCAGATACATCGCGGCCTGCAGCTTCGCCCCCTTTTCGCTGGTGTAGTCGATCAGCCGTGCGCCCGCTGACCACGCGACACTCTTCTGCTGCGGATTGGCATCCGTGATCTTCCGACCTGATGCGAGCGACGCGTCGGCCACGTAGTAGTCGGGGAAATCCACGACTGTCTGCCGCGTGTACAGGAACGTGTCCGCTTTTCTCGCCTTCACGACGCCGATCTTCGCATCGCCCCACAGCTTCATCGTGACACCGGCCTTCCCCGCGTCCACGCGCGCGAATCCCTCCTTCTTCGTCCGCTCGCCGTAGGCCGCGAGGTAGAGCGGCTTCGTCAGGTCGATGCCCCGCTCTTCCGGATCGAACGAGTACCGGCGGAGATAGCGAATCCCCTCCTTCTTCCCGTTCACGGTGAGGTTCACCGCGGCGCCGCCTGCCACCGGGACCTTCCATACATCCCAGTTGTCGAACAGCAGCACGGCACTGCCGTCCTTCGACCACCCCATCGGGGGAATCGCGGGCTTCTCGACGTTGTGGTCGTCCTCGGTGTTGATGAACGAGGTCGGTACGTTCCCGGTGATGTTGCGAGACGCCCCGGTGGCGAGGTCATAGGCGAAATAGTGCCCGTCATCGTAGTAGAGCAGCCGCGTGCCGTCGGGCGACGGATACGGGTTGCCGCCGGTCTTCTTCCTGATCTGCTTCCGCGCGCCGGTTTGCAGGTCGATCGTGTAAATGTCCACGAGGCGGCGCCCATCAAGGGCGGTCTGGAGCTCATACGCGGTCGCATCCACGCCGATCGCGTAGCGGTCCTTCGGCGCGACGGTGACCGTCCGAACCGAATCCGACGCAAGCCGCATGAACTTCCCGTCGGGGATCCGGTACAGCGAGAGATAGTTGTAGCTGCGGTCGGCGTTCTCCTGGACTTCCTGCGCGCGCTGGAGTCGCGAGTCGAGATAATGCCAGATCACGAGCTGCGGACGCTCATCGCTTGGCGAATCCGTCGCGCGCGCATCCGCCGCACCCGGACGCTGCGGCGCGCTATCACCGCGCTGCGCGCTGTCGCGCGGCGCCGGCTGGTCCTTCGCCTTCACATCCTGGATGCCGAAGAACACCGTCGTGCGATCCTCCGACCACCGCGGAGCGCGGTTCGGGCTGAGCTTCATGCCGGCGGGAAAGCCCGCGTGCTTCGCGGGGTCGAATTCGGTCTTCGTCGGCGACGGCGCAGCGAGGTCGGCGAACATCACGAGCGAGTACAGAGTGTCGCCCGCTGTCGCAGCACCGCGCAGCACGGCGAGTGCCTTGCCATCCTCCGACCAGGCAAGACGGGAATAGGTCGCTTTCGCCGCATCGAGCGAGCGAATGGAGCGCGACGTCGTGTTCAGCAGCTGAACGCCGTTGCCGAGCCCATCGCGTGCCTCGACGGTCCATGCGAGCCACTCGCCGCTCTTGTCGAAGCCGAAATCGGAGACATTGCCGAGCGGAATGAGCTGGCCGGTCGCGATCTCGTGCAGGAGAAGGTCGGCTCCCTGCGGGCGTGGTGCATTCCCTCCCCCACCGCCGCGGCCACCCGCCGGGGCAGTCGCGGGCGCGCTCGCTGCCGACCCGCCGGCAGTTTCCGGCGCATAGGTGTAGAGCGCGACCCAGGAGCCGCGCTCTCCCGAGAACGCTGCGCGGCGCACCTTCTCGAACTTCTTCACCTCGCCGGTCGCGAGGTTCACCAATGCGGCCACATTCTGCACCGGCTTCCGCTCCCGCCGCAGCCGCTCGGTCTCGCGCTTCGTCGGCGCGATCGCGAACAGCGCGTACTGCGAGTTGTCGGAGAACGTCAACGTGGGGTTGGCATTCTCTCCAACCGGAAATCGCAGCTCCTTGTCATCGGACGTCCGCCGCAGGATGATCTCGCTGTCTCCCTCGTTCGGCGCGAGCTGATAGCCGAACCACTTTCCGTCGTTCGTCAGCGTGCTTCCGCGAATGCCCTTCCAGTTGAGGAGGTCATCCATCTCGAGCGCGCGCCGGCCGCCGGGAGCCTCCGGGCGAGCGGCGGCTGTGGGGATGACAGCGGGCTGCGTCGCTGGCGCCTGCGCCGGCGCGGAAGGGACGTATAGCGCGATGGCGAGCGCGACGAACAGGGAACGGCGGACGAGACGCATGGACGGAGCTCCTCTGCGAGGACGTGGTGCCTCGGGGAAAACGATATGGGGGGCGCAGAACAGTGGCGTCCGCACCCCCCATTTGCAACATCGTCGTCCGCGCTCTCCCTAGCGGTCGACCACGATCTCCCCATGGCGGATGTCGAGCGTCCACCGGCCCGAAAGCGCACCCTGCGCAGCCTGGCTCGCCAGCGATGACATGGCGCCTCCCACTCGCACGAGGGTGACGTCGTTCGTCCGGATGAGGATCGGGATCCGCTCCGCGGTCGCCGACGGAAGCGGCGCCTTGCCCGCCTTGCGCAGCACCAGCGTACCCCCCGACGTGCCGGCTCCGCCGCGCGACCACGTCGGTGCGTAGTCCTCGATGACGTCCACACCGATGCGCGCCGTTCGCGGCCCGCCCGTCGGCGCGAAGCTCACCGGAATCCCGGGTCGAACGAGGCCACCGCCGAGACCGACGGTGAGCGCGACACCGGCCGCGTCGCGCACGTTGGGCTCGGAGCTCGAGCGAAACACCTTCACTTCACGGCGTGAGGCCCACGCGGTATCCAGCACGAGCCCAGTGACTGCAACATCGATCGTCGCCAGGAGCGTATCCGAACCAATCACGATGCGCATCTGGCCGAGGGGAGTAGCGTTGCCGGAAGCGAGCGCGATGACGACGCTGTCGGGCCCCGTCGTCGGAGCCTCGTGCTCCGACAGCCATTCGGCGCGCGACCGCTCGGCGTACTGAAGCGGCGAGTTCGGCAGCGCCGACAGCGCGCGATAATCACCGAGCCGTGCGTACACCGGCGCGAGGTGCTCGGCGATGACACGGCGATCCCCGCCGAACAGGCGCGCTTCCTCGAGCAGGACCGCTCCGATGCGCAGTGCACCACGCGATGCGAGGTAGCGCCCGAGCGCGAGCCGCGGCGTGGCGTTGCGCGGCTCGACGCGCGCGGCGTAGTAGTACAGCGTCTCCGCCTGGAAGATGCGCCCCTGCCGCAGCAGCGCATCAGCGCGGCCGAGGTAGTTCTGCGCGTGCAGGGGAGATGCGAACGCGCCGCTGGCAACGAACGCTGCAGCGGCGATCATCGTCCGCATTCGCCCAGTCCTGTTCGACAATCCGACAGCCATCTCCACGGCGCTCCTCTCAGCGACTCCCACCAACCCGATACACCACAGGTTCCACCGGTGCCTCGTACTCCTTCGCATCCGGCCGCGGCGCCAGCGCCGCGATGAACCGCCCCGAGCGCGTCGCCGCCACTGCCAGTCCCGGCCCGATGATGCGACCATCGAGGCGAATCCACCCTCCCCGGCTCTCGAGCGTTCCCCGCTCGATCGCGAGGGATCGCGTCTCCCCCAGGTCGATCGGCACCGAGATGTCGATCACCGGACCCTCTACCCACTCGATCTCATTCAGGTCCGTCGGACCGGCGGGCCCGCGCACCGCACCGGAGACCGCGTCCACCGCGAGCCACGACGGCGAAGGAGCATCGTCCTGCACGCGCTCCGGCTTGGCGCCGATCGCGAGCAGCGACCCGTCCTTCACCCAGCGAATTCGCCATCCCCCGGCGATCGGGATGGTGCTTCCGCTGTCGGATATCGACGCGCCGCCGGCACCTCCGGAAACATCCATGATCGCGGGCTGGGAGAACCCGTAAGTGGGCACCATTCCACTGGTCATGAACGCGTTGCGTCGCACGCTGTCCATGGGAAGCTTCACGGCGGCTGCGGTGCGCTTCCACGTCGCCTCGGGGACCGCCTCGCCCTCGAACGCATTGAGGATGTACGCTTTCCCATAGGCGACTCTCGTCCAGTCGGGCGATGGGCTCACATCCCAGACGCTGTCCTGGCGCACCATCGCCGGCCCGATATCGGACGCGAGGATGAACCCGTTCGGGATCGCCTCGGCCTCGACGGCGACGGGATCCTCCACGATGATCATCGACCGGCGGTCCTTCGAGAGGGACCACCGCGTCCGCGCCGACATGCCGTGCGTACCGCGATTGACAGGAAAGACCGCGACGTGTCCGATGAGCCTCGCCGAATCGCGCACGAGGAGGGGGGCACGGCCTGCTTTCCGGAGCGAGTGGGCGATCCGGCCGGCAAGATCGGCGCTGAGTGTCGGCGCGATCTGCACGCGCCACACGGTTCCGCCATTCACCGTCGCCTCGCGCAGCGATGTCGCCCACCCTTCCTTGCCGAGCGAATCGATGAGCTCACGGGCCGAGGACGCGTCGGCATAGGAGCCGAGCTGGATCGCGGTGACCGCGACCATCGGCGAATCCACCGACACGTCACCGACTCCCGCCGGGCGCCCACGGGCGTCATCGCCCGCGGCCCGCTGGTCGCCGCAGGCGCCGGTCGCGCTGGCGACGAGTGCCGCCAGCACCAGCCACCGAGCTGCGCCGTGACGCACTAGCGGTAGACGCGGTAGATCGCGCCCGGGTTCCGCGACGCCGGCTGCCCGCCATCGTCCGAGATGAGCAGCGACCCGTCCTTGTACACGAGGATATCCACCGGACGTCCCCAGCGATTCGGCTGCTGGCCGGGCGTACTCTCGCCCTGCCATCCGGTGATGAACTCCTCGTAGCGAACGGGCTTCCCGTTCTCGACGCGGATGCGAACGACCACCGCGCCGACCGGCACCGCGCGATTCCACGAGCCGTGCAGCGCCATCAGCGCATCGCCCCGATACTCGGTTGGGAGGTTCGTCGCGCCGTTGAGGAACGTCAGGCCCAGCGGCGCGGAGTGCGCCTGGACCCGGAGCGCCGGCGGCAGCGTGCGCGCGCACACACCGGCGGCGACGGAATCCTTCACGACATCATCCGGGTTCGGAACCTTGTCGTCGTGACAGAACGGCCATCCGAAGTCGCCGCGATCGCGGAGGATGTTCACCTCTTCGCTCGGCAGGTTCTGGAAATCGGGCTGGAGATTGTCGCGCTCGTGCTGCGACACCCAGATCTCGCCCGTCGTGGGATGGACGTCCATGCCGACGGCGTTGCGCAGCCCGGACGAGTACACCCGGCCGTTCTTCCCGTCGGCGTCATAGCGCATCACGGCGGCGAGGTCGGGAGATTTCTCGAGGCAGATGTTGCAGCTCGACCCGATCGACACGTACATGCCGCCGTCGCGCCCGAACACGATGGTGCGCGTGCTGTGTCCGCCGGTGAACGTGTAGGTGTTGAGCTGTTCCGGCGCGCCCGACGGCTTGCCCGCCGCGTCGAGCTTCACCCGGTGCACACCGCGCAGCGCGGCGATGTACAGGTATCCGTTGTGGAAGGCGAGACCGTGCGCGCCCTCGATCCCGGTAACGACGATCTCGCGCTCGTCCGCGACGCCATCGTTGTTGCGGTCGAAGAGGCGAAGCACCTGTCCGCCGGGAGTTCTCGGCGTGCCCTCCGGGGCGCCCCGGCCGCCGGTCGCACCACCGCGCGGGAGACTCACGTAGACGGCCCCATCGGGACCGAGCGCCATGAACCGCGCGCCGCGAACCGTGTCGGCGAAGGTCTGCACCTTGAATCCCTCGGGGACGTTCAGCTTCCCGTCGAGTGCCGGCACCATCCGCTTGCTCGATGGCGGAATGCTGCCCTTGTCCACCTGCGCGCCCGCGTCCGCTGCGAGCGCTCCGAGGGCGATCAGTGCCCCTGCCACCCATCTCGTGCCGATCATGTGTCTCTCCCCTCTGCGTAAACCCCGATCAGTGCGCTTTCCGGGGCAGGCATGTGAAGCTTGCGACTCTCCAGCGCCGCCGTCTCGGCGGCCTCGATCTCCGTTTCGACTTCCAACTCGATCCCTTCCAGCGTCGCGCGTGCTACACCCTCATCGGCGAGATGCTCCTCGAACAGTGCGATGGGGTCACGCCGTCCCCAGCGAGTGAACATCTCTCCGTCAAACGTGCGGCGCGCTTCGGCTTCGTCATGCGTCGCGTGCCCGCCCATGCGGAATGTCTCGGCGACGAGCAGCGCCGGTCCTTCGCCCCGCCTGCACCGCGCGACGGCGAGCGCGGTGAGCGCGTACGCATCGAGTACGTTGTTGCCATCGAACACGCCGCCCCACATGCCGTACGCCCGCGGCCAGTCCGCGAAGTCTTCCTTCACGTGATGCTGATCGAGGCGGGTACCAAGCGCGACGTGGTTGTTCTGGATGATGAAGATCACGGGCACGCGCCGCACCGCGGCGAAGTTGAACCCCTCGTGCACGACGCCGGCCTTCGTGCTCCCGTCGCCGATCCACGTCAACGCGACGCGATCCTCGCCACGCATCTGGAAGGAGAGCGCGATGCCGGTCGTCACGGGC
>JANPKQ010000269.1:0-2817 GCA_031426115.1 Gemmatimonadaceae bacterium
GGAGTGATGTCTAGTCGATCGGGAACGTAGCCCGATGCGCGGCTCGCGTCAGGTTGCACCCCGAGATGGGTGTTCGGGCGTAGGCGATGGTGTCGAGGATGACCTCGTGTTGGTCACGGGCCAAGGGGATCGGCGTTGCCCAAGCCGAGATACGCGATTGGGTGTTGACAGCGTTAACATCAATTGTTATGTTAGCAACGTAAACATTGATGATACCAATACCAGTCCCGCTTCCCGTCTCCCGTGTAAGGAAGGTGCCCTATGCCGATCTTGACCCGCTCATTCGCTCGACACTGCACGCCCCTGATCGGGGCGCTCTCACTCGGACTCCTCGCCGTTGCGCCAATAGAAGCTCAACAAGGCGCCACTATAGAGCCAAGCGCGCTCAATGCCGCAGCGGAAGGACTTTTGAGTGAGTGCTCCGCCAACGCCGATCGCGGTGCGCTCGCAGATGCAGCGGCGATAGGGAAGCGCGCCGAGTCTGCCTTCCTTTCCGTGATGGCTCGCAACCCGAAGGAGGCGGAGGCCATGGTCGGCCTCGCCCGAACGCTGAGCCAGTGCCTCATTCCGTCCGCCGACTTCGCCGGACAGGGAGAGTTGAGCGCAGACGCCATCGAGCTGCTCCAGAACGCACTCGACCTGAAGCCCACGCACTGGATTGCCCGGTTCGTCCTCGCGAACATCTACCTTCGGTCGCCGGAGTTCCTCGGGCGCGGTCCGATGGCCGCGAAGGAGTTCGACGAGCTCCTCCGACAGCAGGGCGACCGCACCTCGAGCCCGATGTACGCTCGCGTGTTCGAGCTCCGCGGGAAGATGTACGGCCGCGCAAACATGCCGGACAGCGCGCGCGCACTCTACATGCGCGGAAGCGCGCTCTTTCCGGCGGACTCGGCCCTCCGCGCACTCGTCGCGAGCACTGCTCCGGTCACCGCTCCGCCACCCACCGCCGCGCTCGCAACCGTGCAGGTCGTCGCTTCCGCGTCGCAGTCCGCGCCTCCCGCTCAACCGATAGTCGAGGTGACGCGCTCCCAGGTCCTCATGACCCCGGGTGGCACTGCGGATGTGATGCAGGCAGTGCAGATGCAGCCCGGTGCAACGCGCGTCACCGAAGGGAGCGACGTGTACACCCGCGGCGGTGCCGTCACCGAGACCGCGTTCCTCGTCGACGGCGGACGGATGCCGTTGCTGTCGCGGTTCGAGGGCCTCAACGGCAGCATGTTCGGCGGGCTCGATCCCTTCATCGTGAAGTCGGTCCGCTACTCCACCGGCGCCTTCTCCGCGAAGCATGGCAACGCGTTGTCAGGCGTCCTGGAGATCGAGACCGATGGCAGGCCGCGCGAGCGACAGGTCCGCGCCGGGCTGAGCATGGCGCAGGCGAGTGCGACCGTGCGGATGCCATTCAGCCGAAAGGTCGGCGCGTGGGCGAGCGCGCGATTCGCGAACACCGGCGTCATTCTCGCGACCCATGGCCGCACCGCGGAGTTCGACGCTGCACCACACTCCGAGGAGCTCGTCGCATCGGTAATCGCCAACCCGACGTCGACCAGCGAGCTTCGCGCGACGGTCGTGGCGGAGAAGGACGATGCGCGCCGCATCGTCAGCGCGGCGGGGTGGGAAGGGCCCTTCCACTCCGCGGGTGCAGCACGCTCAGCGCATCTCTCCGCCCGCTGGATGCCGGGCGACGGAGCGGTCGTCGTCCGTAGCAGCGTCACTGGCAGCACGCGAACGAGCGCGTGGGACTTCGGCGCCCTCTCCCGCGACCGTGAAGACCGGAGCGCCATCGCGCGGACGGATGTCGAGTGGGCGCTCGGCCTCGCGACGACGTTGCGCGGGGGCATCGAGCACGGCCGCTTCGCGCGCTACGACGATGGAACGCTGCCAACCACCGGTGCCGTGTCGCCGGGTTCGCCGACGCGCGGGCTCAATGCCGCCGAGGTGAGCACGACGCACCTCGGCAGCTACGTCGAGGCCGAGCTGGCGGGTGCACGCACCTCGCTGCTGGTCGGGCTACGAGCCGACAGGCTGCCCGGCGAGAGCAGGGTGTCGCTCGATCCGCGCGTTTCCCTCGCAAGCCGACGCGGGGCATGGACCGCGCGGCTCGGCGGCGGGCTCTTTCACCAGGGACGCTGGCAGCCTGCACCGGCGATTCCGGATGCCGCGACGCCCGCGGGTGCAGCGCGCGAGGCTCGCCACATCGTCGCCGGCGTCGAGCGCGAGGGAACGACGACGCTGCGCGCCGAAGTCTTCGACAAGCAATACGCGGACTATTCGCCGCTGGGCGCGGGTCCGCAGATAGCGTCAGCTGGTGCGCGAGGACTCGACGTCATCGCCCAGGGCGCGCTCGGCGCGCGTGTCACCGGATGGGTTGGCTACTCCTTCCTCGATGCCACCGTCCGTCTCGCCGACGGCCGCAATGCGCGCTCGCCGTACGACGTCACCCACACGGCTACGGCATCGGCGACCGCGACGCTCGACCGAAACTGGAGCGTCGGCACGACGGCACGCTATGGAACTGGCGCGCCGGTGACGCCGGTCATCGGCGCGACGCAATTGGCCGACGGACAGTACACGCCGATCTACGGCGGCGTGACGAGCGAGCGCTTGCCGGCGTACGCGCGCCTCGACGCCAGGGTCATGCGCTTCATCCAGGCGCCCGCGTTCCTCCTGACGTCGTTCATCGAGGTCATCAACGTGACGGGGCGCGCCAACACGTCCTCGGTCACCTACGACGCGAGCTACAGCACGCGCCGATCGATGCACTCGTTTTTCGCGAGCCGCACCATTGTCGCGGGAGCAGAGATCCAGCTTCGATGATCC
>JANPKQ010000270.1:0-4042 GCA_031426115.1 Gemmatimonadaceae bacterium
TGCGACGAGCGGCAAGCAGCTTGGCTGCCAGCTGTCAGGCTACGGCGTATCCTGACTTTCTCGGCGGCGAGGTTCGTGCTCTACGTCGGGCAGACTTCAACCGAGAGATGAAATGCCGGCATCCACCGAAGTGAAGCACGACGAGAAAGCGCGACAATTCGAGATGCCCGTGAGCGGCGGGCTCGCGGTCCTGACGTACACGCGCGAGGGGGACCGCATCGACCTCCTCCACACCGGCGTGCCCGCCGACGACGAGGGACGCGGGCATGGCTCGGCGCTGGTGAAGGCGGCCTTCGATTACGCGCGCGGGGCGAAGCTCAAGGTCGTGCCGACGTGCCCCTTCGTGAAGGCGTACCTCGAGAAGCATCCCGATCAGCGGGACATTGCCGTAGGTCCGTGACGTGTTTCCCGACGGGAAGGGAGCCTACTCGTCCAGCGCGGTCACCGAGACCTCAGCGGCCCCGTCGGAGTAGGTGACGCTGACGCGCCAGGGATTGCAGCACACCTGGCAGTCCTCGACGTACTGCTGCGACGGTCCGCCTCCGGGGTCAAGGCTGATCTCGATCTCCTCACCGCAGTACGGGCACTGGACGGTCGCACCCATGTCGGCGGGGCCGTCGCCGAGCGGGAACTCGGCGTCGAGATCGAACTCATCGTCGGGAAGTCGCATCGTCGTGGGGAAGGGCAGCCATCGCACAATCGCGCCAGGCGGGGCAGCCCGGTCGCGTCATCCCCTGAATGCTAACGCCGCCGCAGCCTACAGCTCGGGAAGAAGGCGGCCGAGGAGGTTGGTCCCGGCAGGCGCCGGGCAGAACCAGCCGGGTGGACGCTGCGGGTCGGCTTTCGCGTACCCGATGCGGGGCAGCGTCTCGGCGGCGATGAGGCCGAGTCCCCAGAGGACCATCGCCATCGCGAGGACGTGCGTGCGATGCATCCGGCCGTACCACGTCCATACGACGAGCCAGAGGCCGCTGATGACGACGACGCCCTCGGCGCCGAGGAAGGCGAAGAGCCCAAGGCCGCAGCCGCGGAAGTAGGGCCAGAAGTTGATCGCGGTGGCGAGGGCGATGACGAGCATCGCACGTCCCCACGCGCCGATCCTCAGGCTGCTGTCGCGGAGCCGTTCCTGCTCGCGCCGCTCGGCGGCCCGCCTCCGCGTGAGCTCCGCAGGGGTCGGCTCCGGCGGCAGGCCGTCGTACTCACGCTCGATTTTCTTGAGCTCCGTCGCCCAGTCGATCTCGCTCATGACGCCTCCGTCGGATGCGGTATATCGCCATGTACCTGACTGAAACCGGTTGCTGTGGGCAACGTTCTCACGGAGTTATTGCGCTGGATTGGCACTCAGGGTGGGAGAAACGCCCATCGAGGATCAGATCGAGCGGCTAGATGACAGCAAGGAATAACGGCAAGGGACAGGTCGCCAGTAACTCAAGCTCGATAGTCTACTAGGCTCAGAACTCGGGACCCTCATGTCGCGAGCGACGCTACGGCGTACGGCGCTACGGTCCGGATGCCCGAGGCAAAGAGGGTCCCGAGTTGTGAGCCTAGCGCGCTATCGCGCTTGTGTTACTGGCGACTTGTCCCTGCCCTTATCCGTTGCTGTTCACTGTCTGACGCAGTTGTGCAGTGTTCTCCCCGGCATCAGAAATGGACGTATCTTCCGACCCATGACACAACGCCCTCTAGTCGCCCTGCTCGCCGTATCGATCGCCATCGTTGCCTGCTCCGCCGGCGTCCAGGGTGGCAATGCACCAGCGCCCACCGCGACCCAGCCCGCGATGCCCGCCGTTGCGCGCTACTTCGATCTCGTTCGCGCCGAGTACTCGGGCGATCGCGCCCGACAGACCGTGGCCTTCGTCGAGCAGTACTTCCGGATCCCGGGAAACACCGGGTTCAACGCGAGCATCGACAGCATCGTCGGTGTCCTGCGTGGAGCAGGGTACGTCGATGCCTCGCGTGCGTCGGCGAGTGACCGGCTCATCTACC
This sequence comes from Gemmatimonadaceae bacterium, assembly GCA_031426115.1. Taxonomy (GTDB): domain Bacteria; phylum Gemmatimonadota; class Gemmatimonadetes; order Gemmatimonadales; family Gemmatimonadaceae; genus JANPKQ01. The sequence goes on from JANPKQ010000270.1 coordinate 1,987, forward strand.
GGGTCGAGCGGTATCCCATGAACGGGCCGACGTGGGAGCCAGAGGATGCGTCGCTCGCGATCGTCGGACAGTCCGCGCCGCTGCTGCGATTCGCGACCAACCGGAACATGATCGCGATCAACTCCTACTCGACGCCCCCGGAGGGCGTCGAGGCGGAGCTCGTCTACGTCGGGCGCGGCACGCCGGCGTTGCTCGACTCGGCGAACGTCGCCGGGAAGATCGTCTTCGGGGAGGCGGGCATCGCCGGGCTGTTCCGCGAGGCGGTCGTGCGCCGCGGTGCAGTTGGCGTGTTGTCGTACGGCATGCCCGCGTACACGAAGCCGGAGATCCATCGCACATCGATCCAGTTCAGCAGCATTCCGTCCGACACCGCGCGCCGCGGCTGGGGTGTCCAGCTGTCGTACGCCGCTCGACAGGCGTTGCTCGACGCGGTGCGTGCGGGGCCGGTGCGCGTGCGCGCGATGACTCGCACGCGGGTGTATCGGTCGGAGGAGCTTGCGGTAGTGGCCGAGGTGCGCGGGAGCCGTGTGCCGGAGGAGCGGTTCGTGTTCAGCGCGCACGTTCAGGAGCCGGGCGCGAACGACAATGCGAGCGGCGTCGGCGCGCAGGCGGAGATGGCGCGGGTGGCGGCGCGGCTGGTTCAGCGCGGCGCGGTGGATCCGTGGCGCACGATCACATTCCTCTGGGGAGACGAGATCGTCTCGACACGCCGGTATCTCGCCCAGGACTCGGTACGCGCGCGCGGCGTGCGCTGGGGCGTGAGCCTCGACATGGTCGGCGAGGACACGCGGAAGACCGGTGGCACGTTCCTCATAGAGAAGATGCCCGACCCGTCAGCGATCTGGACGCGTGGCGATGAGAAGCACAGCGAGTGGGGTGGGTCACCGATCGAGATCAAGGAGCTGACGCCGCACTGGTTCAACGACTTCATCCTCGCACGCTGCCTCGACCAGGCCGCGGTGACGGGCTGGGTCGTTCGCACCAACCCATTCGAGGGCGGCAGCGACCACACGCCCTTCCTCGCTGCGAAGAAGCCCGGCTTGCTCCTGTGGCACTTTACCGACGTGTTCTACCACACAGATGGTGATCGCCTCGCGAACGTCAGTGCCGCGACGCTGGCGAACGTCGGCACATCGGCGCTGGTGTCGGCGCTGACGCTGGCTTCCGCGGACAGCACGATCGCGCGTGGGATCGTCGCGGAGACTCGACGCGCGGCCGAGCGGCGGATGGAGACGGAGACCCGCTTGAGCGTCGATACGCTGCGCCGCGGCGGGACCGCGGAGCACGAGGCGCTCATTCTGTCCACCTGGGCGGGCTACTACCGCGACGCGCTTCGGGCGGCTGTTGATATCGAGACCGGCGGGACGACGGCGGGGACGCGCGCGGACATCGAGGCTGCTGTCGCGGCGATCGAGAAGCTTGGAGCGGAGAAGGTGCGGGTCGTGCGGCCGTAGGAGTTGCCCTGCCTCGGTGGTTGCTGGTTTCAAAGCTCACAGCATCGTGCCGGCAGCGCTGCTCGGCTCGGAGGCTGCCGGCCGTCAGCGCTCAGCTCTACTGACCGCACTACGTACGGATCTGCATTGCGTACTGCGCACGTACTTCGTACGGGGTACCCAGTACCCACCGCCAGAGCGGGACGGGCACGGCAGGCGGAACGGCGGGGCGTTGGGAGGAATCCGGGCAACCGGCCGGGAGGAGCGGGCGCCCGGTGCCGCCGTTCCTTCCCTCCGGCGCCGACTACCGGGCTGCGCACTACTACGTACTGCCGCCTGTTACGCCTTCATGCACCCGTGCGAAGTAGCCAGTACGGAGTGCGTGCGCAGTAAGCAGTGAAGTTCTGGGATTGACCCGATTTCGTGGACGCCTGACTCACCCTAAGTTCGGGGTGGAGGTGTCCAATGCGCAAACGGAAAGCAGATGGGGGGAGCGCGGCGCCGAAGCGGGTGCGTCGCGCGTTCACCGAGGAGTTCAAGCAGGAAGCGGTGCGGCTGCTGCGGGATCGGCGGGCCGCGGGGAGCTCCCTCACCCAGGTGGCACGGGAGCTGGACGTCGGCCC
>JANPKQ010000271.1:0-9018 GCA_031426115.1 Gemmatimonadaceae bacterium
CTCTTCGCGTCGGGCGATGGCCGCGGAACCTTCGTCATCGTCGGGGTGGATCCGGCCGCGGGATCCGCGGACGCAATGGTACCGCGGCTTCGCGCCTCGACCGCGACGGCATTGGAGCGCATTCGCCCCCTGCATCCGGAGGCCGTGATGCGATGGACCGGCGACATCGTGCTCAACTACGACATCGCCCGAACGAGCGCATCGGAGGGGCAGAGGGCAGAGCGGCGCGCGCTGCCACTCACCGTGGTCATGCTCCTCGTGGCATTCGGGACGCTCGTCGCAGCGCTGATCTCCGTTGCGGCCGGCGTCGTCGGCATCGTGGCGACGCTCGGTGTGGCTGCGATCATCGCGTTGCACTGGCCGCTGTCGATCCTCCTCTCGAACATCGTGTCGATGATCGGGCTCGGGCTGGGGATCGACTACGCGCTGCTTACCGTCAGTCGCTTTCGGGAGGAGCTCGCCGAAGGGCGGCATCCGCGGGATGCCGCGATCCGGGCGTCGCGCGCGGCGGGCCATACGATCCTCCTCTCCGGATGCGCGGTGCTCATCGGCTTCCTCGCCCTCGCCCTCATCCCCCTGAGCGAGCTGCGCTCGGTGGCGGTGGGCGGTGCGCTCGTCGTCGCCTTCTCGGTGCTCGTCGCGGTAACGCTACTGCCGGCGCTGCTCGCGATGCTCGGCGCGCGAGTGAATGCGGGACGCCTCCCCCGCCGCGCCGCGCCTACCGGCGCGTCGAGCGAACGGTGGCGCCGCTGGGGACGCTGGGTCGCGGCGCACCCGGTGATGGTGCTGCTCGTCGCGGGTGCGCCGCTCGTCCTGCTTGCGTCGCAGGTCCGCCGCATGGAGACCGGCCTGCCGCGCAGCGGCTGGATGCCGGCGGCGATGGAGTCCGCGCAGGCGCTCGCCGACCTCGGTGCGGTGGAGCGGACGGGAGTCGTGCACTCGCTTCGCGTCGTCGTCGAGCTGCCCGCGGGGAGCAGTGCGCTCGAGGGGGATGGGTGGCGGGCCGTCGCACGCGTCGGCCGCGCCCTCGAGGCCGATCCGCGCATCGAGCACGTTCAGTCGCTGCCGGTCCTCGTCGGCTCGGACGAGCCCAACCTGATGCTCTCATCGCTCGTACCGGTCGAGACCCGCCGGACGTTCGTCAGCGAGGATCAGCGAGCGGCGGTGCTCGAGGTGCTACCCCGCTCCGCAGCCGATTTCATGGAAGTCACCCGGCTCGTGCGCGATGTGCGTGCCTCCGACCTCGCGGCGATTGCGGGGCTGCCCGGGACAACGGTCAGCATCGGCGGGATGCCGGCGTTCAACGCCGACTACGAGGACGCGATCACCAGGCGAATGCCGCTCGTCATCGGCCTCGTGCTCGGCGGGACGCTCCTGGCGCTGCTCGTCGGCTTCCGCTCGGTGCTCATTCCGCTCAAGGCGCTCGCGTTGAACTTGCTATCCGTCGGCGCGGCGCTTGGTGCGGTCGTCCTCGTGTTCCAGGATGGCCATGGCATCCAGCTCGTGGGGATCGATGCGGGGCTGGGCGGCCTCTTTCCGGCGCTGCCGGCGCTCGTCTTCTGCATCGTCTTCGGGCTGAGCATGGACTACGAGGTATTCCTCGTCGCGCGCGTTGCCGAAGCGAGGAACGCGGGCATGGAAGAATCGGAGGCGATCGCCGAGGGGCTGGCGCGCACGGGCGGAATGATCACGAGTGCGGCGGCGATCATGATCGTCGTCTTCGCCGCGTTCATGCTCGGCGACTTCGTGATGATCAAGATCCTCGGCTTCGCCCTGGCGACCGCTGTGCTGTTTGACGCGACGGTGGTGCGGATGGCGATCGGGCCGGCGCTGCTGCGGCTCGCGGGACGCTGGAACTGGTGGCCGGGGGAGCGCCGCGCGAGCGTTGCTTCAGCGCGCGTCGACGCTACTCGGCGGTTGTGGGGTCAATGACCGACTTGATCTCCGAGACCCGATCCGCCGGAAAACCGCCCTGGCGCGCGTGCTCCCGAATCATCTCCGCATTCGGTGCCCGGTAGATGCAGTGAATCTGGTCGTCGGTGACGTAGCTATGGACCCACTGAATCTGCGGGCCGAGCGTGTTCAACACTCCGCACGACTTCTGCGAAATGCCTTTGAGCTCGGCCGGACTCGGCTTCCCGGCGCCGGGGATGTTTGGCTCGATGAAGAAGCGCCTCAAGGCCCACATCATGTTCCTCGAGCGCGAGCTGCGCATGGCGGACGCCGACTTGGGGACAATGGTGCGCGCGAGCCTCGCGTGGCGGGAGCGCGATGACCTGCTGCAGAGCGTGCCGGGCGTCGGGGCCGGTCCTGTCGCTCACGCTCCTCGCCGATCTGCCGGAGCTCGGACGTCTGTCGCGGCGAGAGATCGCCAACCTGGTGGGCGTCGCACCGCCGAGTCGCGACTCGGGCACGATGCGTGGCCACGCGCCGCAATGCCGTGATCCGAGCCTTCTACCAGCGGCTCGTCGCAGCGGGGAAGCCGAAAACGCTCGCCCTGGTCGCCTGCATGCGGAAACTGCTCACCATGCTCAACGTCATCATGCGAACAAGGACGCCGTGGCAGGCACCCGAGGTGCACACCACGGCTCGACTTTCAAGACAGTTGCTAACGCCTGAGCTCAGCTGCGGGCGAGTCAATAAAAGAGAGCGAAGCGAGCAGTCCTTGGATCGCCCGCCCGGTGCAGCGCAACGTTATACCTCATGCGCAAGGATACTTGTCGCTCCAAGTCCGTTCGCGGGTACGGCACCTCGCCACATCCGGCTCGCCCACCAGCCTACGTCGTGGCCAGCTCGTTCGCTTCCGCCGTCGTGGGGTCGATGATCACCGCGATCTCGAGCACGCGATCAGCCGGAAAGCCGCCGAGCCGCGCGTGGTCCCGAATGATGTCGGCGTTCGGCGCGATGTACACACAGGTGATCTTGTCCTCGGTGACGTAGCTCTGCACCCACTGGATACCGGGTCCGAGCTGCTGGAGCACCGCGCACGAGCGCTGCGAGATCGACTTCAGCTCCGGCGCGGAGAGGGCGCCCGCGTTCGGGATCTCACGTTCGATCAGATACTTCGGCATCTGGGTTCTCCAGTAGATGGGTTGGTCGCGGAATGCTCGGGATCGCGCTCACTGCGCCGCGTTCGCGCATGACACGCGTGGGTTCCAGGCGGCGTACAGTCCGCTCGGGTTGTTCTTCCACGCCCACACGTGCAGCGCCCACAGGTCGAACGCGTTGAGCGTGAACTGCTGGCCGAAGAGCACCGGCGGCTCGGCGCTCGTCCACTCGTCCTTGGGGATCACGTATTCCACTCCGACGAGATTGAGCTGTCCGTTCGGCCCGGGCTCGTACAGCAGCGCCTCGGGGTTGCCGACGTCGACGCTTCCGTCCAGCAGCGCCGGGTTGACGTAGTGCTTGCCCATGCCGCCCAGCCTGGCCGGACTCTGGTCCTCCATGCACATGTTCATGAAGAGAAAGGTGTAGCCCGCGTTCTTCGCCACCTCGTAGCGGTGGAAGCCGGCCGTCGCCGCGCGCAGCGTGGCGAGGTTGCGGTTCTCGGCCGCCGCCGACGACGAGAGGCTCGGTGCCGACGGCGCCGGAAGCGTGGTGCTGGTGGGCGCCGGATCGACACATCCGCCGATCAGGGTCATTCCGACAAACAGCAGGGACGTCCGTCTCATTGTGGCCTCGCATGGTGAGGGTGATCTTGTTCGGTGACGCACGATGAGGCGGGCCGGTTAGCTGCTTCTTCCGCCAGAATTAGCCAGGAATTAGCGGAGTCCGAGAGGCAATGATCACGGTCCAACTGCTCGGGGGCGCGAGTCTGCGCTCCGGAGGCGAGCCGATCAGCGGTCCCCCGGCGCAACGCCATCGCATCGCCCTGCTGACGCTGATCGTCGCCGCGTGGCCGCAACCGCTCACCCGCGACCGGGCGATGGCGCTGCTCTGGCCGGAGCGCGACACGGCCAACGCGCGCCGGCTGCTCAACCTCGCGGTGCACGTGCTGCGCGCCGCGCTCGGCGAGGGTGCGATCACCTCCGCGGGCGACGCGCTGCTGCTCAATCCGTCGCGCCTCCGCTGCGACCTGCACGAGCTCCGTTCGGCCATCGCGTCGGACGACGTCGAGGGCATCGTGCGCGCCCACACGGGCCCCTTGCTCGACGGATTCCATCTCGACGACTCGGTCGAGTTCGAGTACTGGCTCGAGCAGCGGCGCGGCGAGCTGGATCACGCCCATATCGGCGCGCTGCGGACGCTCGCCGACCGTCAGGAGCGTGCGGGCGACATGCACGGCCGCATCGGAACCTGCCGCCGGCTCGTGGCCGCGGACCCGCACTCGAGCGTGTACGCGTGTGCGCTCATGCAGGCGCTCGATGCCGCGGGCGATCGGATCGGCGCGATCCAGCACGCGGCCGAGCATGCGCAGCGCCTGCGCGCCGATCTCGAGCTGGGCCCGGACGCCGACGTCGAAGCGCTCGCGGAGCGCCTGCGCACGACGACGTTGAAGCGCAGGCCCGTGCCGAGCGCGCCGGCACGCGAGACCTCGGCCTCCGTCGCCGTGCTTCCCTTCCGCAATCTGAGCGCGGATCCGGAGAACGAGTACTTCGCCGACGGCATGACGGAGGACGTGATCGCGAACCTCTCCAGGATCCGCGCGCTCAAGGTCATCTCGCGCACCTCGGTGATGCATTTCAAGGAGCGACGACCCACGATCCGGGAGATCGGCGCCGCGCTCGGCGCGACCGTGGTGCTCGACGGGAGTGTGCGCCGCGCGGGCGACCGCGTGCGTATCGTCGCCCAGCTCCTGGATACGGTGTCCGATCGGCATCTCTGGTCGCAGACGTACGACCGGGATATCGCGGACATCTTCACCATCCAGTCCGAGGTTGCGCTGCAGATCGCGTCGGCGCTCGAGACCGAGCTGACGGCCGATGAGCGCACGCGCGTGCGCAGGAAGCCGACCTCAGACCTGCAGGCGTATCATCTCTTCCTGCAGGGCCGGCGGTGGCAGGCGCAGTACACGACGAGCTCGATGCTTGGCGCCATCGGGTTGTTCGATCGCGCGATCGCCCGCGACCCGGGCTTCGCGCTCGCGCACGCCGTGCAGGGCATGGTGCACGCGGAGCTGGCGGAGATGGGCGTGTTTTCTCCGGACGTCGGCTACACGCGCGCCCTGAAGGAGGTGGAACTCGCACTCCAGCTCGAGCCCGAGCTCGACGTGGCGCACTGCACGCTCGCCTTCATCAGGGGAGTGCGGGAGTACGACTGGATTGGCGCCGCGCAGGCGTTCGAGCGCGCGCTCGAGCTGAACCCGAGCAGCGCCGAAGCCTGTGACCTCTACGGGCGCTTCTGCGCGGGGCTCGAGCGCTACGAGCAGGCGCTCGCGCTTCTGGAGCGCGCAGGCGATCTCGATCCGCTCGTGCACCGCGTCGACATTGTCACCACGCTCTTGCGCGCCGGCCGGATCGAGGAGGCCATCGTGCGGGGCGAAGCCGCGCTGGATCTCCTCCCGCACGAGCGCGCGCGCGCCACGCTGGGGTGGGCGTACTTCCTCGCTGGCCGGCGCGACGAGGGGCTGGCGGAGCTGGAACGCGCCGTGGCAGCGGCGCCCGACACGATGATGTGGCTCGCCCAGCTCGGCGAGGCGCATGGTCTGGCCGGCAATACGGCGAGGGCGCGGGAGATCCTGCGCGACGTCGAGCGCCGCGCGCGCGAGGTCTATGTCCCACCGTACTACTTCGCATACCTGCACACCGGACTCGGCGACGCCGACCGAGCGCTCGACTACCTGGAACGCGCCGTGGCCGAGCGTGCCGGGCCGGCGTATTCCATCAAGGGCTCGTTTCTGTTCGCGCCACTGCGGGGGCACCCGAGGTTTCATGGGCTGCTTCGCGCGATGAAGCTGGTGTGAGTGGAGCGAGGGTCGTCGTCATCGCGAGCCAGCGGAGCGAGTCGATAGATCTGCACCCGAGCACCCTGGACGCATCGTGCGCGGGAAAGCCTGCCGGAGTTCGCGCGGAGCTGCAGCGACACATCATGGCACTCGCACCCCGGACGCTCGCACGGCATCTGTCCGCTCTACCTCGGCTTCATGCTCCTTCGCAAGAGCGACGAGATCGCCATGCGCGTCTACGGCTAGCTCCCTGGAGCTCACCCGTTCAGTAGACACGTGGTTAGCTGACTCGCTGCAGCGCAGCTTCGTACTGAACGGGAGATGGTAGTGGAGCGATGAATGCCGTCGCTGCCGATTGTACCAGATCTCGATGAATTGAAACAGCTCCCGGTTCGCGATCGCCCGCGACTCGAACAGGCCGTCCACCAGCAGCTCCTTCGTCAGCGTCGCGAAGAAACTGTCCACCACCGCGTTATCCCAGCAGTCGCCGACGCGACTCATGCTCTGCGTGAACGCGGACTCCGCCAGCAGCGCCCGATACGCCGCATGGCATACTGGACCCCGCGATCCGAGTGATGCAGCCCGCCCCGTGCTCCCCGGTGCAGCAGCGCCATGCACAGCGCGCCGAGCGCGAGCTCCTGATCGAGGCGCGTCCGGACCGCCCACCCGACCACGCGCCGCGACGCGAGATCGAGGATCACGGCGAGGTAGAGCCATCTCTCCCGGGTCGGGATGTACGTGATGTCGCGCGCCCACACGGCGTCGACGCCCGGCCGTTAGACCGCAGCAAACCATCGAGGCCACTAATCCGATCTCTTTTATCGCCGGCTGAACACCGCCCCGTGAGGGAGCCCCATCGCACTGCCGCCATGGGCCCACGTCTTGTCATCCATCCGGAAGCCGGGGCGTGCTTACCAGTCCGATGTGGCTAGAGCGAACGCCCGCGGAGGAAAGTGGGCACGGACGGACTGGAGATACTCCTGGTACTTGGCGAACGCACTGTACGGCTCCATGTTCAGGTCGCCCCGGTTGCGTACCGGATGACGATCTTGCTGAGTGCGTCTTTGTCGCTGTAGTCAGACCACACCTCAGCGAACCGGTAGCGCCCGGGCGGCAGATCCGAGGCCCGAAGCCACGCATCGTGGGCGCGCCGGCGAGCGTCTTCCTTCTCCCGGGACCAGTCCTCCCAGCTCGTCCCAAACTCCGGGCTCAGATTCATGATCGTGAGCCAGAGCAACGCCTCGTCCTTGAACTGGACCGTCAAATCGGCGGGGAACGGCCCCACCTCGTCGACCGCGAATGCGGAGCCATAGTTCGCCCACGGCGGATTAATTGTGCCTGGACTCGCATGCTGGCCAACGGCGGAAACAAGGAATTCCGTCCGCGTGAGATGGGGCCCGAGGCACAGCTTTGTCGTCGCCAGGATCACTTCGCCAGTCGTCGGATTGAGCACGGGAATGCGACCTGTCTTTGCGAGCCGCCACCTAACGCCAACGTTCAGCTGCGAACGCTCCAACAAAGCGAGCGCAGCGAGCAATCAATAAAGCGGTCGTCTGCTGCAACGTACGTTAGGTTGCGGCCAGACCGAACGGCGGCCCTAACGCGCTCCAAGTACCAGCACGGCGGCGTGGCGTGCCTCGGCGAACTGCGAGATTTCCGCGTGACGCTCCCGAAGCAACGTCACTACCTCCGCTGTTCGGCAATTCCCCACCCGGAGCCAAACCACCTTCGGCGGTGCCCCGCGCAAGAATGCGCGCTGCCGGAAGTCATCGTCCTTCGTGACGACCACAAACCCGCCTGCTGCGGCCGCCGCCCATACTTCCTCGTCGGTACCCGCGGCGAGGCCCAACTCGCGCACATGGGTCGAGTCCGGATAGAGCGCGGCAAGGTCTCGAGCTAGTCGCGGCGCCAAATTCTGGTCGAAGAGAAGCTTGGGCGCCACGCCGCGCGCCCCGCTCAGGCCGCCGGGTCGGTGATAAGACGCCGCTCGCGATCCGCCGCGAAGGCATACACGGCGCGGAAGTCCTCTCGCTCGAGATCGGGGAAGTCGGCCAGGATCTCGGCTTCCGTCATCCCGCCAGCGAGGTAGCCAAGAATGTCATCCACGGTGATGCGAAGGCCGCGGATGCACGGCTTGCCGCTGCGCTTGGCAGGATCGATCGTGATCCGATCTTGAGCGTTCATGCCGTAGACTAGGTCGTGCGGGAAGTGCTGGCAAGTCCGGCATGGACCGGCCAGGATGCGTGCGCCAACCTAACGCGGATTAGAGGCCGAACAATATAAAAACGTTCTCCTTGCTGCATTTCGCAGTGTAACGCCCCCACCGCATGCGACGTTAGTCCGCGCTGCAGCGCCGTCTACCGCACCGACCGCCGAAAGGCTCGGCGTGCACGGTCCAGTGGGCTCAGCACGCCCCGGCCGCCCCGGTTCAACCAGAGTACTTCCACGCGCCAGCGCTTCCCCCAGCGCGATGCTGCCACCTCCGGCGGCCAGGTCACTCAGCGTGCGGAGGCAACAGTCGCGACGAACACGCCGGTGATGACGCGCCCCTGACGCTTCGCCTGAACCCAGATGTAGTAGCGTCCCGGCTCGGGGAAGGCATAGGGAAACGCCACCGTGTCCGCGATCGCCGGGCCCATACCCTCGCGCCCGTGCACGATGTGCGAAGCGGTGTCATTCGCGAGTCGCTGCGCGAGGCGTCCGGCGATCGTGTCACCGATCTCGCGCATGACGAACGACCGCTGCGCCGCTGTCGAGATCGTGCCCTGGGGATGCAGGTGGATGAAGACCTTGCCATCGTCGCGGACCACGACCGCGTGCGCGGGCATTCCCATGTAGGGCTCGAGTGCCAGCGGCGTGCTGTCGGACGTCGCGACGGCGAAGCGCAGGGAGGCATCACTGCCAGCAACGAGGCCCGAATCCGGCCTCAGCCACGTCATCCTCGTTCCGTCATCAAGGATGGCTTCGTTCGCCTCACCGACCGGGGCCCGTGCCATCCACGCGTCATCCGGTTCCCCTTTGTCTGCTGACGCCCCGTACGCAATGCTCGAGAGTGTAATCTCGACGTCCGACACCAGCGTCTCCGCGAGGCCGCTCTCATGGACGATATCGCCGTAGACGCGGTAGCGGCCGAC
>JANPKQ010000272.1:0-3527 GCA_031426115.1 Gemmatimonadaceae bacterium
CATCCTGATCCTGAGGCCCGGAGAGACGAAGGAGGTCGTCGTCATCATCGGATCGGCGACGGGGGAAGACGCCGCGCTCGCCTCGGTGGAGAAGTACCGGGACGTCATCCGCGCGCGCGAGGCGATTGCGCGAACGGTCGCATCGTGGGAGGCACGGCTGTCGGTCATCACGGTGCGCACGCCGGAGCCGTCGTTCGACGTCATGGTGAATCGGTGGACGCTGTACCAGGCGCTGGCCTGCCGGATGTGGGGCCGCTCGGCGCTGTACCAGAGCAGCGGCGCGTACGGCTTCCGCGACCAGCTTCAGGATTCGATGGCGTTCGTCTATGCGGAGGCCGGCGTCGCACGCGAGCACATCGTGCGGTCGGCCGGCCGACAGTTCCTCGAGGGCGATGTGCAGCACTGGTGGCACCCGCCGCTCGGCAGGGGCGTGCGCACGAAGTTCTCTGACGACCTCGCATGGCTTCCGTTCGTCGTCGATCACTATCTCCGCGTCACCGGCGACATGTCGGTCCTCGACGAGAGCGCTCCCTATCTCACGATGCGGCTGCTCGGCGAGGAAGAGCACGAGGTCTACGACCTGCCGCAGCCATCCGGGCAGCACGGCTCTGTCTACGAGCACTGCATGCGCGCGCTCGACCGCGCCTGCACCGTCGGCGAGCACGGGCTCCCGCTGATGGGCATCGGCGACTGGAACGACGGCATGAATCGCGTCGGTGTGCACGGCAAGGGCGAGACGGTGTGGCTCGCGTGGTTCCTCATCCGGACGCTGCGATCCTTCGCGGAGCATGCGGACGCGCGCGGCGACGCGGCGGGCGCGGGCACGCTGCGGAGCAGGGCCGAGGCGTATCTCGCCGCGATCGAGGAGCACGCCTGGGACGGCGAGTGGTATCGCCGGGCCTACTTCGACAGCGGCGCCGTCCTCGGCTCCGCGGCCAACGACGAGTGCCGGATCGACGCGATCGCCCAGAGCTGGAGCGTCATTTCCGGCGCGGGCCGTCCGGATCGGCAGGCCCAGGCGATGGCGTCGTTCGAGCAGTATCTCGTGCGGGAGGATGCGAAGCTGCTGATGCTGCTGACGCCCGCCTTCGACAAGACGCCGCACGATCCCGGCTACATCAAGGGCTATCTCCCCGGTGTGCGCGAGAACGGCGCGCAGTATACCCACGCCGCGTTGTGGTCAGTGCTCGCCACCGCCATGCAGGGCAACGGCGACCGCGCCTTCGAGCTCTACCAGATGATCAATCCGCTCTCGCACGCGGACACGCGCGAAGCGGTGGACATCTACAAGGTCGAGCCCTATGTCGTCGCCGCCGATGTCTACACGGCGACGGGCCATCTCGGGCGCGGCGGCTGGACGTGGTACACGGGCTCGGCCAGCTGGATGTATCGCGTCGGGCTCGAGGCGATCCTCGGCTTCCACAAGCGAGGAAATCAGCTCTTCATCGAGCCGCAGATCCCGGCGTCATGGCCCGGGTACGAGATCGACTACCGCTTCGGGAAAAGCGTGTACGCGATCAAGGTTCAACAGCCCGGATCGGGCGAGGATTCGCAGCGGCTGGAGGTTGTGGTGGACGGTAAGGTGATGGCGGGGGCGGGGATTCCGCTCGTTGACGACGGGGGGAGGCATGAGGTGGTGGTGCGGTTGGCGGTTTGATAACGGCGGTGACTGCTACGGCGTCGACGGCGGCATCGGGCAAGACAGAACGGCGGGAAAACGTACGTAGAACGAACGGCGTTAACTCCGCCAACGTCGGCAAACGGTTTAACGGCGTTGACGGAATTGCCGCTCTTCTTCCCTACGTACGTCTTAACGCCCCTCAGTTTTGCCCGATGCCGCTGTCGACGCACTGGCCTTTAACGCCTTTCGCTCCCGCCGTTCACCCCAGCTCGGCCAAACTCCCGACGCTGCCCCCAGCCAGTCGTTCGCACAAAGCCAGGAGCTTCCTCCAACCCACTGGATCGTCGACCATTCGGCTAAGATGCTTCACCAGCTCCGGCCGCCGACTGCAGTCCACCGCACACCCTCGCACCACGCGGTCCGCGTCGTACCAGTCCACGATGCCGCGCTCGACGATCGGCTGATCGAGCAACAGGTCCACGAGAAACGCGCCGAACCCTTGCATGTCGCGCTCGACCGTCGCGACCTGGGCACCGGCGACCTGCGGAACGAGCACCGGTGTTCGAAGCATGCGATAGTGCGTTGCCTGCATCTCGCGCGCGGCTGGCGGCGCGTACGGTTCGCCCAGTCGTACCGCACACGGCGCATGGGCCAGCAGCGCCGTGGGTACCGGCACGAGTGGATCGGGCGCCCAGCCGATGCCGTAGGCGAATGCCGCCGTGTGGCACACGCCGAGGGCATAGCCGGCGGCATGAGCCGCGGCGATGATCCGTGCGACCCGCGCGAGCACACCGAGCAGGTGCTCTTCACGCTCGGCGATCCATCCGCGCAGCTGCACCGGCCCCTCGAGCGTCGCGAGCGGCATGCGGTACATCGGCATCGGCGTTGATTCACCGACCATCGTCGCCCAGCCGATCGGGCGCAGCGCCAGGTCGAACGACGACGACGCGCCTCGCTGCAGCGCCGTGAACAGCGCGTGCTCTGCGCGCACGCTGTCCTCCGTCCCTCGCCAACGGCCCGTGACGCCGCGCAGCCACGCACGCTCGTCGCCGAGCATGCCGGTGCGAACGTCGCGCAGCGTGAATCCCAGGAAGCTCCCGTGCACACGGTCGTTCGCCAGCGCCACCGACTGCATGGTCTCCGCCGAAGTGCCACCGTGCGCGGGAGCACTGGCACCAATTGGCGCCGGCCGCAAAATGCGGAACGCGCTCCCCGGTGCGTCGGAGTGCCATGGAGGCTGGTCGAGCATCCGGACGCTTCCCCGCCCCTCGAGTCGCGCGAACCACCCGGACCCATAGCTGGCGACGATGCGTGCAGTCGCGCGCGTCGCCGTGGAATACCAGCGCGATTGCTCGCGATCGAGTCCGTCGAACATCGCGGCGACATCCCGGTCCACGAGCGCGTGTGGCTGGCGCGCCATCATCTCCGGTGCCACCTGACACTCGACGGCATCACCCAGCCGAACCGTGCGCGTGCGTACCCGGATCGCTGACTCCGCGATCGGGGAGAGATAGACCAGGCCCGCTCCCGACGGCACTGCATGCAGGAGGCGAACGTCTTCCCCGGATGCGACATCAGCATCGCCGGACGGCTCGCCTGATGTAACCAGCGCCGGCACCCACGCGAATCGCTCGGCCCGCGGATGGTGTGCCGACATCGCCGCCGCGAGGGCGCCCGTCCACAGCGGTGCGTCGCCACCGTCGAGCGACGTTCCCTCGGCACCCGACGACGCGGCGATGAGCTGCTCGAGCACGACCGGGCCGTGGCCCGCTCTGGACAGGCCGTGCCTTCCCGTTCCCGCCGGTGGAGCGGAAAGCGCCAGGCCACGCAGCTCGGCGGCCAGCCGTCCGCGATGATCGCGCAATGCCCCCGAATGCTGCTCGAGCTGCCGCCGCGCGCGTCGCTC
>JANPKQ010000273.1:0-2489 GCA_031426115.1 Gemmatimonadaceae bacterium
TGTCGCCCAGCTCCTCGACCATGGCCGATGCCGCGAGCAGCGTCGGAACATCGAGTGCGACGATCGGCGTCACCGTCACGACGGCCACTCCAGCGTGCCTACTATCGAGTCCAGCACGTCCACCCCATGCGTCTCGCACCAGCGGTTCAGGTCGTGAACGAGTCGCTCCGGTAATCGCGGGTCCTTCATCGCGGCAGTTCCGATCGCGACAAGCGATGCACCCGCGATGAGATACTGGAGTATGTCCGTCGCGATCGCGACACCGCCGACGCCGATGATCGGCACGCGCACCGCCTGACGCACCTTGCGGGTCGCGAGCACCCCGACCGGAAGAAGCCCGGGTCCGCTCACACCTCCGGAGCCAAAACCCAGCGCGGGTCGCCGACGCTCGACATCGATGACGAGCCCGGGAATCGTGTTCACGACCGAGATCCCGTCCGCGCCAGCGTCGACGGCAATGCGCGCGGTCGCCCCGATATCGGCGAGCGTCGGCGAGAGCTTCACAAAAACGGGGCGCTTCGTGACGCGGCGGCTGCGGGACACGACCGCCGTGAGAGCGCGCGCGTCAGCCCCGAACTCGAGACCGCCTGCCTTCACGTTCGGACAGCTGACATTGAGCTCGATTGCGTCGAACGCGGCGTCCCCGAGACCCTCGATCACTGATGGAAAGTCATCCTCGGTGCTCCCCACAACGTTGACGATCGTTCGCGCGCGCGACAGGTGCGTCGCAAGCCACGGCAGGTGCTCATCACGCACCGCATCGACGCCCGGGTTGGCCAGTCCGACCGCGTTGATCATTCCTCCATCGAATTCGGCCACCCGGGGGGCCGGTGCCCCGAGGCGCGGAGCGAGGCTGATGGCCTTCGTGACGATGCCGCCGAGGACGTCGAGCCGCACGACGTCGGCGAGCTCGCGCCCATAGGCCGCGGTGCCGGCTGCAAGAAGGATGGGATTCTGAAATGCGATGCCGGCGACGGAGACCGCCAGCCGGCTGGAGGATCGAGGTCTAGTCCGGATTCCCAATGCCGACCCTTCGATCGTAGGCCGCGAAATAGTCCATGGCAGCCGCGGCAATCGCGACCGCCATTTTCCGCTGGTTTGCCGCGTCGAGCAGAATGGTGGCGTCATCGACGTTGCTGGCGTACCCGAGCTCGACGAGCACCGCCGGCATGTACGATGTCACCAGCACGCGGAAGGGCCCCTGCTTCACTCCCCGGTCAAACGCCGGCTGATGCGTCGTAAGCCGCTGCTGGATGAGGGCGGCCAGATCGCTCGATTCGCGAAGATGCTCGTTCTCCGCCATGTCGTTGAGGATGAACGACAGCGGATCCTCCTTCGCGACATGGGCTCCGGTCTCGAAGCGCACCGACGCATTCTCCATGTCCGCAACGCGCTGCGCATCCTCCGTCTTCGCAACGGCGAGGAAATACGTCTCGACCCCTCGTGCTCCTGCTGCGTTCTTCGCGCGCGGCGCCGACGCGTTGACGTGCACCGAAATGAACAGGTCGCCGTGACGATCGTTGGCGATCTTCCCGCGCATTGGCAGCGGGACGAATACGTCCGTCGAGCGGGTCATCACGACCTCGACGTCCCGCTTGCGCAGCTCCGCCTCGAGGAGGCGCGCAACCGATAGCGCGACATCCTTCTCGACGAGCAGCGCGCCGGCCCGGCTACGCCCGCTCGTACCTCCGTCGTGTCCTCCATGTCCGGCATCGACGACCACGATTCGCCGGCGCGGCGGGGGGCGTTTCACGGCGACCGGCTTCGCGGAAGCCCGATTCGGCGGCGCAGAAACCGGCGACGAACGGCCGCTGTTACCGATCGGCGCGGCCTCGGCGACCCGCGCAGGCTGCGCCGATCGCACGATGCGCAGCTCCCCGCTGGCGGCATCGTACAGCGTTCCGGCAAGAAAGCGCGGCAGGAGCTCGGCGACGAGCTGGAGCGGCACGTGAAGCCGTCCGCCGGCGACGAAGGGCGCACCAACCATGGGCGCGACCTCGAGCCCCACCCTCGTGAACGGGATCTGCTCGCCAAGCAGGAAGGAAATTCCTTCGATCGTCAGGACGTACCGGCCCGCTCCGTCCGCCCGCAGCTGTGTGCTGACGAGGGGCGACAACCGCTCCGGAGCGATTGCCGGCCCCGCGGACGTCTCAATGATCGGAACGACCGCTGCACGGTCGCCCACTCTGACGGAGAGGACGGCCGGCGGCGCGATCGCGACCTGCAGGGCGACCGCGAACGCGACGATCATCGCTCGCGAACCGCGCGGGCCATCTCACGTACGTCGTCGCGCTCCCGCTCCGTCGCGCGCTTGTCGTGCAGCTGCTTTCCCTTCCCAAGCGCCAGCGCCACCTTGGCCACCCCTCGTTTGAAGTACAGCTCCAGCGCGACCAGCGTCAGCCCCTGCCGCTCCACCGCGCCGATCATGCGACGAATCTCCCGGCGATGCAGCAACAGTTTCCGCGTCCTCGTGGGCTCGTGATTATGCC
>JANPKQ010000274.1:0-2349 GCA_031426115.1 Gemmatimonadaceae bacterium
GGAACCCGGACCAGTGCGGAGGACGCGGTACGGGACCGCCTTCGAACCGCCGCTCCATTTCCTCGACGCGGCGTGCGAGATCACCGGGCTGCGCGATCGGCGTGCTTTGCACCGACGCCCACGCGCCGATCTGGCTCCCGCGCGGGCGCGATGCGAAGTAGGCGTCGGCCTTCGCCGGGGACACTGGTGTCACGTCTCCCTCGATCCGGACCTGCGTCTCGAGCGGTTGCCAGTGGAACACCATCGCCGCGACCGGCCGCGCCCCACGTTCGCGCCCCTTCCGGCTCTCGTGGTTCGTGTAGAAGACGAACCCACCGTCCTCGACGTCCTTGTGGTGGAGGATGCGTACCGACGGCCGGCCGTCGGCGCCAACGGTGGCGAGGGAAAACGCCGTCGGCTCGGGAAGGCGGTCACGGTCTACTCGCTTCGCCTCGGCGAGGAGGCCGAGGAACCGCTCGATCGGGTCGCGTGGGGGCTCGGTCATCGTGTGCAATGTACGACGAACCGCGGCACGGATGGGGGGAGAACCACGACCGCCCCCGGTCGAGCGACCGGAGGCGGTGTGGGATGCAGAGATGCGCGTCAGCGCGGCGGCGAACCTCCCGGGGTGCCTGCCACCGGCGTGATCGCAGCGGCCGGCTCCGCGATCTGGTCGCGTCCCTTCTGGAGGAAGGGGATCCCGGACTTCATCCAGTCAGGCATCGGCGCGCCCACGAGGTGGTGATCGAAGAACTGCTGCATCTTGATGTCCATGTCGCGCTGGTTCGCGCGCTTGCGCGGGTTGTGGGCGTCTCCATTGTAGTTCACGAGGTACGCCTCCTTTCCGAGCCGCCGCATCGCGATGAACATCTCGATGCCCTGGTACCAGGGCACCGCGCCGTCGGCGTCGTTGTGCATGATGAACAGCGGCGTCCTGATCCGGTCGGCGTAGAACAGCGGCGAGTTCTCGATGTAGCGGGTCGGGTACTCCCACGGGGATCCGCCGATGCGGCTCTGGCCATGCTCGTACTGTCCCGACCGCGAGTTGCCCGATTCCCAGCGGATTCCACCGTAGGCGCTCGTCATGTTCGCGACGGGCGCGCCGGCCATGGCCGCCTTGAACAGGTTGCTCTGGGTGATGATGTACGCCGTCTGGTAGCCACCCCAGGACTGCCCCTGGATCCCGATGCCGTCTTCCTTCACGAAGCCCTTCGCGATCAGCGCCTGGACACCGGGCACGATCGTCTTCAGCGCGCTCGGGCCGGGGTAGCCTTCCGTGTAGTAAATGTCGGGCATGAATACGAGGTAGCCCTTCGACACGTAGACGGGAGCGTTGATGACGTTGCGGCCCGTGGGGGCGGAGTAGGAGTACAGCGACGGCGTGTGCTGCTCGTAGAAGTACACGACCATCGGATATTTCTTCGATGGATCGAAGTCTTCGGGCTTGTAGAGCAGCCCCCGCACCGGGACGCCGTCGGAGTTCGACCAGCTCACGATCTCCGCGGTTCCCCATCGATAGTTTTTCTGTTGGGGGTTCGCATCAGAGATCTTCGTCAGTGCATCGAGCGACTTGCCGGTCCACAGATCCGGGAACTCGTGAAAGGTGGACTGCGTCAGCAGGTACTGCTCCGCGTTCTTCGCGCGGGCCGGGTTGCCGAGCGCCTTGCTGGCCATGATGATCTTCGTCGGTTGTCCCGCCCCGCCAACCCGGTCCTGCCAGAAACCGCTCGCCCTCGTGGAATCATCGACGGCGCGCAGCAGCAGCGGCTTTGCCGGATCGATCCAGCGATCCTCCTGGTCGAGGTCCACGACGCGGAAGACCATCCGGCTGCGGCGACCGACGGAATCGGTCACCATCCGGGGTGCGCGAACGCCAGCGGGATCGAGCTCCCAGATGTCGTACCGGTCGTAGACGAGGACACTTGCGTCGTTCGGCGTCCAGCCAGCGATGCCCCACGCCGGCGGTGTGTTCGGGGTATCGTAGGTCTCCTGGTCGAAGCGGACGGTCATCGTGCCGGTGAGGTCGGCGACCTTGCCCGTCGCGACCGTATAGGCATTCCACTTTCCGTCCTCGAACCACGTGACGTACTTCGCCGTCGGCGACAGGGTGGCGCCGCCGCGCGCGCGGGTCCGAATGCGCTTCCGCGTGCCCGCGAGCGCATCGACGAGATAGACGTCGCTGCCCCCTTCTCCCCACATCGCTTCCACTGCGTACGGGACGCCGGTACTCGAGAGACCGATGCGGCCATTGTCCGACAGCGTCACCGAGGGAATCGAGTCGTTCGTCAGCTGCACGAACTTCTTCGTCGCGAGGTGGTAGACTGCCGTATAGGTCCGGTTCCGGTCGCGTCCGGCGCTGAGGCGCTGCTG
>JANPKQ010000275.1:0-42934 GCA_031426115.1 Gemmatimonadaceae bacterium
CGCCATCTCGGCGCCGGCAGCTGGCAGCACGCTGACCGCGAACGCAGCCGCGACGGTACGCGCCACCGCCAGTGACGTCGACGGCACGGTCACACAGGTCATATTCTTCGACGGCGCGAACCAAATCGGCGCCGACAACTCCAGTCCGTTCGAGATTTCCTGGACGCCGACGACTACAGGCTCGCACTCGTTGACTGCACGCGCCACGGACGACGATCTCGCCGTGACTACCTCGGCGGCAGTGACGGTGACTGTCGTCCCCCCCGCAGTCAACACGTCGCCCGTCGCAACGGTGACTGCTCCGGCGGAGGGCGCGACCTTCCGGGCCGGCGACGCGATTACTTACTCCGGGCGCGGCGATGATGCTCAGGACGGCGCGATCCCGCCGGCTCGCCTGACGTGGTGGGCCGAGTTTCACCACGATACGCATACGCATCCATTCCTGCCGAGGACCACGGGCTCGGCAACTGGAACCGTGACGATCCCGACCCAGGGCGAAACGTCCGCGAATGTCTGGTATCGCTTCTACCTCGAAGCACGGGACGACTCGGGTGCCACGAACACCGTATCGCGCGACATTCAGCCGCAGAAGTCGACGATGCGGTTCGTGACGTCCCCTGCAGGCCTTCAGTTTACACTCGACGGCCAGCCGCAAACCTCGCCGCAGGATGTCGTCGGCGTCGTCGGCCTTCAGCGCACGATCGGCGCTCCGAGCCCGCAGACCCTCGGCGCGACGCAGTATGTCTTCGCCTCGTGGTCCGACGGCGGCGCGGCGGTGCACGGCATCGCCACGCCAGCAGCCAACACGACCTACACCGCGAACTTCACCGTCGTCGCACCGGCGAATCAGCCACCGACAGTTTCGGTGACTGCGCCTGCCTCCGGAAGCGTGCTCACGCAGAACGTGGCGTTGCCCGTGCGCGCTTCCGCCGCCGACGCCGACGGCACGGTGAGCCAGGTGCAGTTCTTCGACGGGGCCACGCTCATCGGTACGGATGTGACGACTCCCTACGAGATTTCCTGGACGCCCTCCACCACGGGGTCGCACTCGCTCACTGCGCTGGCGACCGACGATGATCTGGCGGTGACGACGTCCACGGCCGTAACGGTCACCGTGCAGAACGCGAGCGGCAGCGACATCGTGGCGCCGGTCGTGCAGCTCACGTCGCCCGCCGACAGTACCGTGAATCTGAATGGCGCCGTGGTGATGCAGGCGACCGCCACCGACAATATCGGTGTCGCCGGCGTCACCTTCCAGGTTGATGGCCAAACGATTGGCAGCGAAGACACGGTGGCGCCGTTTTCCGTGGTGCTTCCGGCGACAGGCGTGTATACGTCGGGTCAGCACGTCATTCGAGTGCGGGCGAGGGATGCAGCAGGCAATGTCTCGGCGTGGGCGTCCGCAACGGTCACCTTCAGCGGCACTGTCGCGCTTCCGCAGGGATTCACACTCTCCCAGTACGTCGTCGGGGTCAGCAGCGCGACGACCATGGCGTTCGCGCCGGATGGGCGCCTCTTCATCTGCGAGCAGGGAGGCGCACTCAGAGTGGTCCGAAACGGGGCTCTGCTTGCGACGCCGTTTGCCACGCTCCCGGTAAGGAATTTCTCGGAACAGGGTCTCCTGGGGATTGCCTTCGATCCGAATTTCGCCTCAAACCAATACGTCTACGTCTACTACACGGCCACTACCCCCACCATTCACAACCGCGTCTCGCGGCTCACCGCGAACGGCGACGTCATGGTGGCCGGCAGCGAGCTGGTGCTGCTCGATCTACCGGGCGGCGGGCCAGGGAATCACAACGGCGGCGCCCTGCACTTTGGTCCGGACGGCAAGCTCTACGTCGCCGTTGGTGACCACGCGGACCCAACATTCGCGCAGAATTTGACGAGACCGCACGGCAAGATGCTGCGCATCAATTCCGATGGCAGCGTCCCGACCGACAACCCGTTTTACGGCCAGACGACAGGGATCAACCGCGCAATTTGGGCCCGTGGGCTGCGCAACCCGTTCACCTTCGGATTCCAGCCGGGAACCGGCCGCATGTTCATAAATGATGTCGGGCAGAACGCGTGGGAAGAGGTCAACGACGGTATTGCCGGGGCCAACTACGGCTGGCCGGACACTGAGGGCTATACCGCCAATGCAGCCTACCGGTCGCCGATCTTCGCCTATCCGCACGCGGGCAGCTTCGTTCGCGGCCTCTCCGTGGTCGGAGCGGCATTCTACAACCCGCCAGTGGTCACCTTCCCCGCCGGATATGTCGGCCATTTCTTCTTCGCCGACTACATGGGAGGGTGGGTAAACCGGATGGACCCGGACAACGGCAACGCCGTCTATGCCTTCGCGCGAGTCGGCGGCCAGGTCGTCGACGTCCGCACCGGGCCTGATGGGTCGATCTACCTCCTCGGCTACATCGGCGGCGTGTGGGGAGTATCGCGAATCACGCGGCCCTGAGTCCAGTATCGCGAGTTCGCGGCACTTACCGGGGTGGAGCCCACATGCATTCGTACAGGTGGGCGCCAGCCCCGTTGCGATCAGCCCCATCGGTCGACGCCCGCGAACGCCACCTGTCCACGCCTCCAACGCCCGCATTGCCCGATTCCAAGCACTGCGTGTGATTCTATGAGAGAACGCTGGCCATCGTTACCCGATGTTGCTGTGGGCCGACGAGCATCCGTTCTTGCTAGTGTCCTCGCTGCGGGGGTTCGCGAATGACTTGCGGGCGGATCGCCACAAAACGGGATTTACATAAGCCCGTCAATCGGTTCCGAGGGCAGCGGCCAGGCCTAAAGGCTCAGTTCTCTAGACCGGCCAAGTAGTACCTCGCTCCGAGCTGGATGCGCCACCGCGACGACGCGTCGTCGATGATCCCCCGCGCCGGTAGCCTGACGTTATAGCTCGCACGTCCCGCGGCATCCCATGCGGCGAGCTGAAGCAGCGGCACCGTCGGACCAGTCGTCACATCACGGCCCCGACCCCATCGCGAGCTCAGGAGATTCGGAACGTTGTAGATGTCCGCCGTGATACCGAGACGTGAGCGTCCCGGCACGGGCACCATCGTCGCAACCCGCGCGCTGAGCGACGACAGCCATCCGTTGCGGCAGCTTCCCCGCTCCATGATCCGTCCCCGCTGCTCGCGCAGGCACCGGTGCTGCTCGATGAAGGCATGGAGCCCCGCATACTCGGATGGTGTCGCGAGCGCGATGTCATTCGCACTCCTCGGCACGTAGACGATGTCATTCTTGAGCGAGCCGGCGCCACCGATGCCGTCGCCGTTGGCATCACCGTTGATGACGTAAGTGAACGGGGGCTGGGATGCGCCGATGTACAGCAGGGAGAGCTGCGTCCCATCAGAGCGCCCAAACGTGGCAGCGAGCGCCACCTTGTGCGGTGTCTCGAAGAACGATGGACGAAGGCGGCGATCGTCGAGCGTGCCATCGAGCGGGGTGTTGCTGAAGTTGGCACGGGCGGGAAGGTTGATCATCGACATCCGGTCGCGTACACGCGAATGCGCGTACGATGCGTACATGGCGATCGCCTCTCCGAGCTGCTTCCGAGCCTGCACTGACACGGAGAGTGCCTCGTCGCCGCCCGCGTTCGAGAGGCGATAGATCTCTCGTGCACCCCCAGCCGTCGTCAGCCATGCCGGGACGAGCATCGGCCGATTGCCGACGATCGTCACGCTTCCATAAAGCGGTCGGTTCTCCTCCCACGAGGCGAACCCGCTCGGCGCGCCGAGGTTCGCGTTCGTGATCGCGACCCCGTGGACCGACCGCGTATACAACACATCGAACGACGCGGTGAGGTCGAACGGAAGGCGGCGGTCGGCTCCGACGGCGACCTTGAGGTTCTGCGGGAATCGGAAGCCGGGCTGGAAGTAGCTGATGCGCGGGCTCGTACCGCCGCCATTGCTGCAGCGTGTGGGTTGGGACCACGGGTCGAACGCGGGGACGAAGGGCCGATCGCAGTTCACGAGAATCTCATCGCCGCTGTCGCGGTACGCGTTGCCGAGCCACCGATACGGAGGCGGGCCAGCGAACAATCCGATTCCGCCGCGCACGAACGCGGTGCCGTCCCCGCGGACGTCGTAGTTGATCCCCAACCGCGGCGACCATGATGGCTCCCCGTCCGGCAACACACCCGTGTCGATCCCCGCGTCCGTGAGCGCGGCATTGGTGACCGCCGGATCGGGCATGAACGGGATGTCCATACGGAGACCCGCCGTCAGTGTCAGGCGCGCGGTCGGAGCCCACCGGTCCTGCACATACGCGCCGATCCCGCGAACGCGGAAGTCCACTCCGCTGGAGCGCGGCGGCGGTGCGGGAAGGCCGCGATCGTAATGGCTCGCAGTGCCGGCCTCCAGGCTGTCGAGGCTCAGAAACTCCCATCGTCCGGCCGACACCTGCACCAGCGGATCGCGAAAATGCAGCCATTCGGCGTGCGACCCGAACGTCAGCATGTGCTGACCGAGTCCGACGGTCAGGTTGCCGGTGAGCTCGAACGCGTTCTGCTGGACATCGGTCGTGGGACAGACGCTGTTCGGCCCGGCCACCAGAATCCCTTCCGTCGTCTTCACCTGGATCAGAGGGAACGAGGCGTTCGGCGTACATCGGTCGCCGAGTCGCTGGTGGCTCACGATGACTTCGCTCTGCACGGCGTCGCGCAGGAGCGCATTCCAGATGACGCGCGACGTCCGGGTGGTGGATCGATTCGCGGTGGCCACCGAGGACAACGCCGTCGAGTCGGATGCACGGTTCACGTCGAGGAACCCGCGCCGCTCCCCCTGTGCATAATGGTGCGAGAGCTCGACACGCCCCGCTGCGCCAAGCTGAACGGTGGTCTTCCCGAAGAGGTCATGCGCAGGCACCCGGCCATCAGAAGAGAAGCTGCCCGCGTCGAGCCCATACCGGCGTGCAAGGATTTCCCTGAACGCGGCCGCGGTATCGCGACTCACCCCGGTCGGACCATCGGCCGTGATCAGCGGGCCAGGGTCCGGGACGATGCGGCGCTGCACATCAGCGTTCACGAAGTAGTGCCCGCGGTCTCGTACGATCGGCCCCGCAACGGTCCCGCCGAACTGGGACGTCGTGAACGCCTGCCGTTGACCCACCGCGTTGCGCCCGACGAGTCGTCCGTTCTGCACGAACCCGAACAGCGACCCCTCGACGTGATTGGTCCCTGACTTCGTGACAGCGTTGAGCAGGCCGCCCGCAAAACTGCCGAACCTGACATCAAAGGGCGCGACGAGGACCTGAAACTCTCGAACCGTCTCCAGCGAGATGGCGCGCGGAAGGACTTCGGGCAGCGCCCCGCTCGGACTCGCACTTCCCGGCGATCGGCCGAGATACAGGTCTGCGTTGACGCCGCCATCGACCTGAAGGTTGTTGAATCCCTGGTTCTGCCCCCCGATCGAGATGCCGCCCATGGGTCGCCCCACGGCGAGCGGTGCAAGCGCCGCCATCGTACCGAGATCGCGCGTGATGTTCGGAAGCGCGGCAAGCTCGGCGCCCGAGATGATGTGTTCCGGTCCGGTGCGACCCGCGTGCAGCATGGGATTCTGCACCGCGCTGATGGTGACGGCCGCCAGACCGATGGGGGAGGGCTGAAGGACGAAGTCGACGCGGTGGCGGTGACCGAGCGTCAAGGTGATGCCTCCGCGACGGGATGCAGCGAAGCCGATGCGACGCGCCTCGACGATGTAAGGGCCGCCCGCCTCGACATTCTCCAGGAAATAGCGGCCACGCGCGTCGGTCACGACCTGCCACGCCGCCCCGCTGGCAACCGAGGTCACTCTCACCACGGCGCCTTCAGCCGGTGTCATGTCCGCCGCAAGCACGCGACCCTCGAGCGCCGCTGATGTGATCCCCTGCGCCCGCAGCGCGTCAGGCGCGACGCCGAGTGCAAGGAAGAGGATCGTCGTGCAACAAGCGCTGCTGATGCGCGTCGTCACGGCATTGGTCATCCCCGTGGCCGCATTAACTCGTCGAAGGGGGGATGGCCGCGGAGACGCGCGAAGCTCGGCTCGAGGTGCGCGCTGAGGAAGAACAAACCGTTGAAGACGTACCCCTCCGCCAGCGCCCGGCGAAGCATGGCCACCGCGTCGTCGCGGCGCCCCTGCTCCGCGGCGATGCAGGCACGCCAATACGTCGCGGCACCGCGGCTGTAGTGCCGTGACATGCGCGCGAGGCGCGCGGCGATCGCATCCGCGCCTGCAATGTCACCACGCCGTGCGGCAACGACGCCGAGAAGGCCGACGAACTGCTCGGCCTCCGGGTTGGATGATACGAGCGCTTCGGTGATGGCGCGCGCAGAATCGAGGTGGCCGATGGCGTGATAGGCCTGGGCCAGCTCGAACCGGTTGGCGTCCGTTGCCCTGTCGACGGCAGGTTGGGCAACGTGCCACTGCAGCGTCCGCATCAATGCCAACCGACCCGCGGTGACGTTGCCGTGGGCTGCAATGTCGAGCGCGATCTCCCGGAGCACCGTCGGTTTCCGGCGCAGTGGATCGGTCGCGAGCGCATCGATCTCATCGAGCCTCGTCACGACCTCGTCGCCTCGGCCGAGCGCGGAGAGTGCCAGGAGCTCGGTCCGCCACATGGCCAGGTTACCCGGAAATCGCGCGCGTCCACGCAAGGCGACCTCGAGCTCGACATCATGCTCGCCGAGGAGGTGACGCGCATTGGTGAGCCAGTTGTAGTACGAGGCGCGCCCTCGAAGGGCGCCTTCGTCGGGATGGAGGCGCTCCAGGATGAGCGACGCTTCGCGAGGCCGGTGAAAGTTCAGCGCATCGCGCGCGAGTTGTTCCTGCCAGACTTCCGACTGGGGCCGTGCGTCCGCGAGGACGTGTCCGAGGCGATAGGCGCTCTCGAGGTCACCCCGGCAGCGGGCCATCTGCCGGTCGATCTGGATCTGTTCGAGGCGGGACAGCCGAAGCGCACCGAGCCGTGCTGCGATCGCCTCGGTTGAGTCGCACTGTCCGAATGTCTGGTGGACCCATGCCGACCAGATCAGGGGGAGTGCGAATGTCGAGTCGAGTGCAATCGCACGCGTGAAATGAGGGAGCGCATCCCGGCCATTCCGGCCATCGTACCAGATCCCGACGCCGGTGATGAACTCCGCATAGGCCTCGTACCGGGGTGGTCCCGCCGCTGCCGAGGCCGATGCACCGAGTCGCGGGTCAACCGCTTCGGCGGCGACGACCATGATCTGGTCTCGGAGCGTCGTCAGCGCCGCGCGTGGGTCCGCTGGGTCACCCCGCACCGGTTCGAGGATACGAAGGATACGGCCGGCGCGCTGATCGACGACGCTCGCAGCAAACTCGATCGTGGGACCTCGGCGGTAATACGCGCCCAAAACCGCGAGCCCGGATCCTGTCGCGATCGACAGGGTACGGGCGGCCGCGGCCACCCCCTCGGGTCCGGCCGCCGGCGTGGCACCGCCGGCGATATTTCTCGCGGCGATGCCGGGGTCTGCCAGCTCGACGACTTCGGTGAGGGCGAGCCCGCGAGCTATCTCATCGCGTGCAAGCTGACCGAGTGCATTCAGGCTCGTGTCCCCGGTGCGATTGGAGAACCGGGCGACGACGACCCGCGTCGGAGCGAGTGAGGACGTGTCGCGTCCCCAGACGAGCGCCGCGGTCAGGGTGACCGTTACAACCGTGATGAGCGCCGCGACGGTGGCGAGAGGCGTTCGTGGCCGCGGCCGGGGCGCCATCTCCTGCCGTAGGTCGGGGGCCGGTGAAGCCGCCGCCGCGGCGACGGGCGCCGATTCGCTCTCGGGACGCTCCCTGCTCGCGGAAGGGTGCGACGCGTTCGCGACCGCCGGGGCCGCACTCGTGACGATGCTCTCGCGGGAGCGAACGGACGCAATCAGTGCACGAGTATCCGCGGCCGGCTCGGCCTCATACTCATCGGAGAGTCGGCGCGCGAACGCGTCGTAGGCCTGGAGCGCACCTGCCCGGTCGCCGAGATCGCTGAGCAGGCCGATCAGCCGACGAAGGGCCTCCTCATCGTCGCGCACGAGCGCCGCCGCGTGACGCGCCCAGTGCGCCGCGAGGGATGCATTCCCAGCCGCGTTGCATTCGCCGGCGAGCGCCCACGCGGCCTCCACGGCGCGTCGTCGCAACCGGGCGCGCTCAAGGTCCAGCCACTGCTCGAACTCGACGGCTCCCGAAATGAAGAAGCCTGCAAGGAGCTCACCCCCGTAGAGCTCGACGGCGTCGGCATGGCGCCGCTCGTCCACGGCGTCGTCGAACGCGACGGCGTCGCAGCGAACCGATCCCGTGTCGAGGCGTATCTCCTCGGTGCCGCGTCCCTCGATCGCTCCGTCGCCAAGGGAGCGCCGCAGGCCGTGCAGCGCCTGTCGGAGCGCGGCCCGCGCTCGATCCTGATCCAGCTCCGGCCAGAAGAGCGCGAGCAGGGCGTCCCGTCGATGGAACCCGCGTGGTGAGGCCGCGCCAAGGTAGGCGAGCAGGGCGACGCGTTTGGGCTGCGAGAGCACCGCGCGCAGCTCTGCGCCGCCTTCGCCACGGAGGTCCACTGCGCCCAGCACCCGGAACTCGACCACGTCCACACCTCCCGTTTGCGCTGACGAATCCGTGTCAGGGTAGGTAGGTGGAGGGCGTCATCGCAGCGTTACGGCGCCCGTAACGAGGGGCTCACGGGGCGGAATTAGCGTGGCGCGTCAACGTACGGCGGAGGGGATGCCTCCGCAATGATGCCCCCACTTCACAGGAGCTCCGATGCAATCCTCCGCCTTCCGCCGCCTGCGCAACACCAGCGCGGCATTCTTCGTCGCCGTCTCGATCAATGCATGTGGGGAGCCGGTTCAGCCCTCGATGGCCCCACCGCGGACAGCGTCCCTTTTGAATGGCGATGATGCGTCCGACCGAGGCGTGCCCGTCGCGCACATCGTTCGCCCCATCGAGACGAGCAAGGCAGGTGAGATCGACTGGCTCCCACCGATGAATCCCGGAACCGCCCTTCATTACGTGTGGCTGCCGGAGCACTCCCCCGCGCACTCCCGGCTCTTCCTCTTCATGCCCGGGACCGGCAACCGTCCCGTGGACTACCAGCTCATCAGCGCCGAAGCGGCGCGGGCGGGCCATCACGTCATTGGGCTGATGTACCAGAACGAGAAGGCGCTCGAGGCGCTCTGCAAGGGGAGCACGGACACCGACTGCGCCGAGGACGTGCGGATGGAGATGCTCGTCGGGGAATCGCTTGGCGACCAGATGTCGCCGCTCGTGAAGGTCACGCGGGGGAACAGCATCGATCACCGCCTCGAGCGACTCCTCGTTTACCTTGCGGCCGCGTATCCGGAGGAAGGGTGGGAGACGTACCTCCAGGAGGGAAAGCCGGACTGGTCGAAGATCGCCGTCGCTGGGCAGTCGATGGGCGCTGGACAGGCCGCGCTGATTGCGCGGGAACGCTCGGTCCCGCGGGTGGCGATGTTTTCCGGCCCGCCCGACCAGGCGAAGGCCCCGGCCATCGACTCATGGGTCCGCATCGGCGAAACCCCCGCCTCGCGGATGTTCGCGCTGTACCACAATTCCGACCGGCTGAAGGCAGGAATCATCGCCAACATGGGCGCGGAGGGCCTTGGGCTCGAGGCGCTCGGAACCGCCGGCGTCGGAAAGCGTGGTCCCTGGTGCACCTCCGATGAATTGCCTCACCTCAACGACCACGGTTTCGGGGGAGCGCACGTGCTCATCACGGACCTGGTCCCCAACGCGATCGATGGATGCGCCGGCGCGACGACTGGAAATCCTCACCGCAGCACGGCGCGGGACACCTTCACTCCGCTGCTCGATGGCGAACCGGCCTTGCGGGGTGCGTGGCGATACCTGATTGGCCGCCCGGGACCCGTTGGCTATTCGGAGGAGGAGGAAGGAAACGAGTGATGGCTTCGGTGCCGCGCGCCGGCGGTCTATCGCCGGCGCGCGGACCGTCGCGCATCACGAGACGTCGATCGAAGAGGGCAAGGTGACCCGGCACCTGCCCTGCCTACTTCCAGGCGTTCACCGTGTGGTCACGCACGAGAAAGCTGGCCATCGTCGTCGCATGCTGGGGCCGCGCGTTTGCAGCGGCGGTTCGGTTGGCAGCCGAGCCGTAGTGCGCAAGTGTGATCGGATCCGTGCGGGCCGCGAGGTTGTCCAGCGCGGCCCAGTTGGGATACGTCAACGCAAGAGCGACCGTCCAGTCGTCCGCGCCTTCGGTGGTCGACTTCGTTGCTACCGACCATGACGTGAGAATGCCCTGACGTTTCTGCTCGTCATACACCGGCTTGAGGTGCTGGCGGAAGTCGGCCCAGAACTGGTCGGCGTGCCCGGGAATGATGCGGATCAGGACCACCCGCGAGACGGTGCCCGGGGTGGTGTTGGCCGAGCCGGGCTGGGCGAGGGCGGGGGTGGCGGACAGCGCAAGGACCAGCGCGGCGACCAGCGTTCGTTTGTGCATGGTGTCCTCGTTGTGGAGTTCGCGAAGGACGTGCCCGAACTGCCACCATACGAAATCCGCGAGCACTCGTCAATCAACCCGAGCGGGCTCGCGCGGCCCGCCGGGGGTCAGTCGTTCCGACCGCACGGTGGTACTTCGCGCGCCGGGCTGGACCCTCCATCGTGACCGTGCGCTTGCGTAGGCGCACTGCGGCCGGTAACCTCGCGCCTCGGCGGCTCGTGGCGGCCCCATACGGGCCGGCGACCCACTTCGTACGTCGTCATCGGCGCGATACGCGCGTCGCCTGACTCCGGAGACAACGAGGTAGCAGAGACGATGCGCCTGACAGCATACACCCTTGGCGAGACTGCGCCTGTGCTTCGCCCCGCCCCCCCATCGCGTGACTGGATGGATCTCACCGACCAGCGCTACGCCTACCGCTGCCTGCCGCTGACCATCGCCAACTCCCACGGCTGGGAGCTGCTCGCCCCGCACACCGTGGATGTGTACTGGGGCGGTGGCAAGTTTGCCGCGGACATCCGGATCGTCCCGGCAGACAAGCCGGCCGACTTCGCGATGAGCCACTTCGGACACGGCGTGCTGACGCTCCGGACGGGATACCTCTTCCAGACCGAACCGGCGCACAATCTGTACGTCACCGGGCCGGTCAATCGAATGAAGGACGGCTGCTTTCCGCTCTCCGCGATCGTCGAGACCGACTGGCTTCCGTACCCCTTCACGATGAACTGGCGGTTCACGACGCCAGGGGGTCATGTGCGCTTCGAGGAGGGCGAGCCCTTCTGCCACATCTTCCCCGTGCGCCGCGCGCTCATCGAGGAAGTGACGCCCCAGGTGATGTCGATCCACGATGCGCCGGAGCTCAAGGCGCGCGTGAAGGAGTGGATCGACTCGCGCGAACAGTTCAACGCCGACGCAAAGGTCGAGGGGTCGGAGGCCCAGAAACAGGGGTGGCAGAAGAACTATGCGCGCGGCCGCCTGCCGAATGGTGCGCCCGCCACCGAGGACCACCAGACGAAGCTCATCGTGCGCCCGTTCGCGCCGGCAGAGCCGGCGAACGACGGACCCGGCGCGGCCTGAACTTCCGGTCCGCAATCTGCGTTAGACCGTCGCTCGTCGTCGCGCACTCCTCGGCGTGGCGCGCGAGCTCTGTACGGTTGCGCGCCGTCGTCGCCAGCCGCGCTCGCTCGGTGAAGCGACCTCAATACGGCAGCCGGACCGGCGCCATCAACCTGCAGCACTCGCAGCAATGTCGATCACCAACCAGCCCGGCGAATCGTCGTCGGGAAGCACGTTTGCCGGAACGAACGACGCGCCCTGGGCGCCGACACTTGGCGCGATCGTAGAGCCCGGCGGGGTTCGCTTCCGCATCTGGGCCCCGACCACCTCCCGCGCGGAAGTCGTCATCTACCACGACGACGGCGAGGTAGCCTCGCTGCTCGCGCCCGAGTCCGGTGGCTACCACTCCGGAGTCGTACCCACCGCCTCAGCGGGCGCGAGATATAGGCTGCGACTGGACGGCACGCTTTACCCGGACCCGGCCTCGCGCTGCCAGCCCGAGGGCGTGCACGGTCCATCAGAGGTCGTTGATCCCGATGCGTTCCGCTGGTCCGACGCATCATGGAAGGGGATCACCCTCGACGCGCTCTCGATCTACGAGCTGCACATCGGGACCTTCACGGAGCGCGGCACCTTCGACAGCGCCATCGAACGGCTCGCCGACATCGCTGCACTTGGCGTGACGGCGATCGAGGTCATGCCGATCGGGAGCTTCTCGGGCGCGCGAAACTGGGGCTACGACGGCGTCGCCCTCTACGCGCCCGCGGCGCCGTATGGCGGTCCCGAGGGATTTCGCCGCTTCGTGGACGCGGCGCACGCCCGTGGGCTCGGCGTCATCCTCGATGTCGTCTACAATCATTTCGGGCCGGAAGGGAACTACCTCCCCGCGATCACCGGCGGGCGCTTCTTTACCGACCGCCACAAGACACCGTGGGGCGACGCCATCAACTACGATGGACCCGACAGCGACGCGGTGCGCGAGTTCGTCCTCCAGAACGCGCTGCACTGGGCGCACGAGTTTCACGTTGACGGACTTCGCCTCGATGCGACCCACGCGATCATCGACGAGTCGCCGGTGCACCTCCTCCAGGAGCTCGCGACGCAGCTGCACGGACTCGACCGCCCGCGCCTGCTCATCGCCGAGGATGAGCGGAACGAGCGGCGCGTCGTGCTGCCGACCGAGGCGGGCGGGTACGGCCTGAACGCGGTGTGGGCGGACGACTTCCACCATCAGGTGCGCCGCCTCACGGCGGGCGACAGCGAAGGCTACTTCCGCTCCTACACCGGCTCGATTGCCGATGTCGTGACGACGCTCGAGAAGGGTTGGTTCTACGAAGGGCAGTGGGCGGAGCATCACGAGGCCGAGCGCGGGACGCCGGCCGCCGGGCTCCCTCCGGGCGCGTTCGTCCACTGTATCCAGAATCACGATCAGGTCGGCAACCGAGCGCTGGGCGACCGCATCACGGAAGGCGTACCCCTCCCCGTGTATCGCGCGCTCACGGCGATGCTCCTCGTGTCACCCTACACGCCGATGTTGTGGATGGGGCAGGAGTGGGCGGCGGGCTCGCCCTTCCAGTTCTTTACCGACCATCCCGAGGAGCTGGGGCGACTCGTCACCGAAGGCCGTCGGGAAGAATTCAAGCACTTCTCCGCCTTCGCGGATGAGAGCACTCGAGCGCGCATTCCCGATCCGCAGGCCGAGCGCACGTTCACGGACTCGAAGCTGCGCTGGCACGAGCGGGAACGGGCGCCGCACCGCGGTATCCTCGAGTTGCATCGTGAACTCCTGCGGATGCGCCGGGAGGAACCAGCCCTTCGGAACCCAGCGCGAGCGGGATTCGCCGTCGCCGCGCTGGGCGACCGAACGCTCGCCATCCGGCGCTCGGCGGACTCGGCCGAGGCGCTCATTGCGGTAATCCACTTCGGCGAGGCGCTGGAGCTCGACCTCGGTGCGGCGACGGTGACGCAACCGGCCCCAGCAACGCGATGGGCGCCGGCGGTGTGGACGGAGGATGAACGATTTGGTGGGGCGGGACGCGGCGATGTCGCCGGTCGCGATGGAGCAACGCTGGTGTTGTCGGGGCCGGGCGCGGTGATCCTCAGGGCCGTGCGGTAGCCCGATGTCAGACTCGAACGGGGGACGTGCAATGCGTGTGTGGCGAGGAAACCCGTATCCACTCGGGGCGACGTGGGACGGCATGGGTGTCAATTTCGCGATCTTCTCGGAGAATGCGACCCACGCGGAGCTGTGCCTGTTCAAGGGCGCGACCGACGCGGAAGAGATGGCGCATATCCATTTGAAGGAACGAACCAATCAGGTGTGGCACTGCTACCTGCCCGACGTCCGGCCGGGCCAGCTGTACGGGTGGCGCATGCATGGCCCCTACGAGCCGAACCAGGGCCACCGGTTCAACCCGGCCAAGCTCCTGCTCGACCCGTACGCGAAGGCGATCACCGGCGGCATTCGATGGGATGACACGGTTTTCGGCTACAAGCTCGGCGGCCCGAACGAGGACCTCGAGAAGGACGAGCGGAACTCCGCCGGCGCGATGCCAAAGTGCGTCGTCGTGGATCCGACGTTTGCGTGGGGGGACGATCGTGCGCCGAAAGTGCCGTGGAACCGCACCGTGATCTACGAGGCGCACTTGAAGGGGATGACGAAACTGCATCCCGAGGTACCCGAGAGCATACGCGGGACATACCTCGGCATGTGCTCGGATGTCATGCTCGATTACCTCCTCTCGCTCGGCGTGACATCGCTGGAGCTGTTGCCCGTGCACCACTTCGTGGATGATCGCACGCTGGTGGACAAGGGCCTGCGCAATTACTGGGGGTACAACACGATCGGATTCCTCGCGCCGGAAGCGCGATACGCGTCCGGCGGCCTCGGGAACCAGGTCTACGAGTTCAAGACGATGGTTCGCACGATGCACGCGGCAGGGATCGAGGTGATCCTGGACGTGGTCTACAACCACACGGCCGAGGGCAACCACCTCGGGCCGATGCTGTCCTTCAAGGGCGTGGACAACAAGGCCTACTACCGCTCCGTACCGGACAGCCCGCGACACTACTACGACTTCACCGGCACGGGCAACTCGCTGAACATGCAGCACCCGCGCACGCTGCAGCTCGTCATGGACAGCCTGCGCTACTGGGCAACCGAGATGCACGTGGACGGATTCCGCTTCGACCTCGCGCCGGTGCTCGCGCGCGAGCTGCTCGAGATGGACCGGTTCAGCGCGTTCTTCGACATCATCCAGCAGGACCCCATCCTTTCGCAGGTCAAGCTCATCGCCGAGCCGTGGGATGTCGGCCCGGGTGGCTATCAGGTGGGCAACTTCCCGCCGGGGTGGGCCGAGTGGAACGGCAAGTATCGCGACAGCATCCGGAAGGTGTGGAAGGGGGAGGGCGGCCAGATCCCCGATCTCGCGTCGCGCCTCTCCGGGTCGGCCGACATCTATCAGATGACCGACCGGTCGGCGTACGCGAGCGTCAACTTCGTCGTCGCGCACGATGGGTTCACGCTGCACGACCTCGTCGCGTACGAGGAGAAGCACAATGAGGCGAACGGCGAGAAGAATCAGGACGGCGCGAACGACAACATCAGCCGGAACTGGGGCGCCGAGGGTCCAACCGACAACGAAGGCATTCTCGACATTCGCTACCGCACGATGCGGAACCTCATTGCGACGCTCGCCGTGTCGCAGGGCGTGCCGATGCTCGCGCATGGCGACGAGATCGCGCGGACGCAGAAGGGGAACAACAACGTCTACGCCCAGGACAACGAGCTGTCATGGATGAACTGGACGCTCGACGACCGGCAGCGCGACCTGCTCGAGTTCACGCGGAAGGTCTTCGCCCTGCGCCACCTCAACCCGGTGCTGCGTCGGCGGACGTTCTTCATGGGCGAGCGGATGGACAAGGCAGGCGTGAAGGACCTCACGTGGCTGCGTCCCGACGGGAAGGAGATGCAGGGGGATGACTGGAGCACGGGTTCCGCGGCGCTCGGGATGCTGATCCACGGTAACGCGACCGACGAAACCGATGATCGTGGGCGGCCGATTCACGGCGATACCATGCTGCTCCTCGTCAATGCCGGGAGCGAAGAGACCCGCTTCGAGCTGCCGGCGATGGAAGGCAAGAACGACGAGAACGGTGGCCGGCGCGGAGCGGCAATGTGGAGCGAGCAGATCAACACGGCGCGCGCGGACCTGTGGCATATCCGCGATGGCTGGACGGGGCTGGCGCCGTATTCGCTGGTGCTCCTCCGCCACGGCCGGGAGCGCCGCATGGCGTTCGCCGGTGGTGCGACGGCCGCGAACGTTGCGGCGGTGACCACGGCGGGAGAAAACTCGCCGACGGTGAGCGTCGCGCAGCCGATGGCGGAGGCGATTCAGTAGCGATTACTCTGCGCGCAGCGTGCTGGCCGGGTCGACTCGAGTCGCCCGCCAAGCCGGCACGCCGCACGCGAGCGCAGCGACGCTCGCGAGCAACAGGGTGACGGTGACATAGGTAGCGGCATCGAGACGGGAAACGCTGAAAAGCATGGATGCGATGGCGTGGGTCGCGACGGCTGAGCCAGCGAGCCCTATCACGATGCCGAGTCCGGCGAGTCCCATCCCGTGACGGAGCACGAGCGCGACGATGCTGCGCCGCGATGCTCCGAGCGCCGAACGTACGCCAATCTCTCTCGTCCGCTCGACGACGCCCCCCGATACCACTCCATAGATCCCCGCCGCGGCGAGCGCGAGAGCGCCGAGTGCGAACGCCTCGAACAACAACAGCGCAAAACGGCGATCCGCTGCCGTGGCGTCGAGCAGGTCCTCCATCATCGCGACGCGAACGACGGGTTGGTCCTTGTCGACCGACCAGATCGCGGCGCGCACGGCGGGTGCGAGCGCAGCGACCTCGCCGCTCCCGCGCACCACGACGGACATCGCGTTGTCGGCGAAGGGCCATTGGGCGAGGGAGGTGTACACCGCGTCGGACTGTCCCAGAGCTAGCGACGCCTGTGTGACATCTCCGACCACTCCGACGATGGTATAGGCGGGATCGGGGGGACCGATCTCCACTCGCTTCCCGATCGGGTCCGCACCGCGAAACAAACGCCGCGCGAATGACGCGTTGATGAGGGCGACCGGCGAGGCACCGGCGGCGTCGCGCGGCTCCAGCGACCGCCCGCGACGCACGGGAATGCGCATCGTCTCGAGGTAGCCGGCGCTCACGGCATAGCGAAAGGTGCTGTGGCCGTCGCGGCTCGCCTGGAGGCGCACGCCGTACTCGTCCAGGTCGCCGCTCAGCGGCAGCTGGCTCGTCAGCGCCGCGCTCGTGACGCCCGGAACTTCCTGAATCGCAGCCAGCGCGCGCTCGAAGAAACGATCGGCGACGCTGTCTTCACCGAAGCGGGATCCCGATGTCTGGACCTGCATCGTGAGGAGTTCCGACGGCTCGAAGCCGATGGGCATGGCGAACAGCCGCTGGAGGCTACGGAGAAGGAGCCCGGAGCCCAGGAGGAGGACGAGGGCGAGTGCCACCTCGACAACGATCAGCGTGCCGCGCGTGCGGCCCCGGGCCCCGGCAACGCGGCGCGATCCACGCTGCAACGCACGCCGTGGTGCGCCGCGAGCCGCCTGCACGGCGGGAAGCACACCGAATGCAAGTCCGACCAGGGTGGTCACGGCCAATCCGAATGCAAAGGCTCCGGAATCCACGCCGATTGCGTCGTGCCGAGGCAGTTCCGGAGGGGCAAGTGCGACGAGACCGCGCACGGCCCACGTCGCCGCGAGCATACCCAGCGCGCCGCCGACCAGGGCAAGCAGGAGGCTCTCGGTGAGCAGTTGCCGCACCAGGCGATCCCGGCCGGCACCGAGCGCCGCCCGGAGCGCGAACTCCCCGCTCCGCTGCTCGCCGCGCGCGAGCAGGAGGTTGGTGACGTTGACGCACGCGATCAGCAGCACGAGGCCGACGCCGCCGAGAATCGCCAGCAGCGCGGGGCGGACGCCGCGAGTGAGATCCTCTCCGAGCGGGATCGCGGTGAGCTCGAGCGTCGCGGCGTAGGTTTCCGGGCGCAACTCGTCGAGAACCTTCCCACCGAGCTGTCGTAGCTCCAGGGTCGCTTGTTCGACAGTGATGGCTGGGCGCAGCCGGCCGACGGTGCGCAGATGATGGCCCCACGCGCGATTCTCCGACATGTCGTACTGCAGCGGCGTCCACACGCCGGCGGACGGTGCCAGGACGTTCTCGAACTCCGGCGGCATCACGCCGATGATCGTGCGCGGCCGGCCATCCAGGGCGACCTCCGTGCCGATGACGGATGGGTTACCACCCAACCGGCGGTGCCACAGCTCATCACTAATGATGACGACACTCGGCCCGCCCGCGCGGTCATCGGCCGGCTCGAAGTTGCGGCCCAGCCGGGGCGCGACACCAAGGACGCGGAAGTAGTCGGCGCTGACGCGCTGTCCTTCGAGCCGCTCTGGCTGATCGGGGCCCGTCATCGTCGGCTGCCAGGACCTCATCACCGCGATCGCATCGAGCGAACGGCTGCGCTGCGCGAGCTCGCGATACATGCCGAAGGTGCCCGAGTTGCGGGAGCCGTCGGCCTGCATCTCCGCGATCGTCACGATCCTGTGCGCGGCGGGGTAGGGCAACGGATCGATCAGAACCGGCCGCACCACGCTGAAGATCGCCGTCGTCGCGCCGACTCCGAGGGCGAGCGTGAGCAGGGCGATGCTGGTAAACCCCGGCGCACCGCGCAGGCTTCGCACAGCGTATCGCAGGTCGGCCAGCAGCGTTTCGACGCCGTTCTCCCAGCCGCTGCTGCGGACCGATTCGCGAACGTTGGCGATGCTACCGAGCTCGATGCGGGCGGCGCGCACGGCGTCCTTTGGCGTCAGGCCCTGCGCGATGTTCGCCGATGTCGCCTCGTCGAGGTAGTGCTGCGCCTCCTCGTCGATCTCGCGGGCGGTGGCGCGCGGGTGGAGGAGGGCGCCCACCCCGCGCGCGATTCGGCGCCACCCGGGCAGCCTCACCCTTCGGCCTTCAGGAGCCGCGCGACGGCGGTGACGCGGCGGCTCCAGTCCGCGGCTTCGACGTCGAGCTGCTTGCGGCCGGCGCGCGTGAGCGAATAGAACTTCGCGCGCCGGGAGTTCTCGGTCTGGCGCCACTCCGCGTCGAGCCAGCCCGCCCGCTCGAGGCGCTGGAGCGCGGTGAGGAGCGAGCCCGGATTTACCTTGAAGACGCCGCGCGAGACCTGCTCGATGCGGCGGGCGATGCCGAACCCGTGCAGGGGCTGGAGACTGAGCGTCTTCAGGATGAGCATGTCCAGCGTGCCCTGAATGACGTCGGTGTTGGTTTCGTCCATTGCAGCGCCACGGGTGGAGAGTCTCTCCCGAAGCTGCGGGCTCTCATCTTGATTGTCAAGATGTGGGCGTCAGGGGGAGAGGTGCGGAGGCGGAGGGCGGAGAGGGGCGGTGTCGATCTGCTCGGCCGGCGACTAGCTTTCGGCCATGACCGAACAGGACCTTTCCGAGAACACGGCGCCCGAGGGAGCCCCGCCGCCGTGTCCCAAGTGCGCCGGACAGATGTGGGATAACCGCGCGGGCAAGCGGAATCCCAAGGCGCCCGACTACAAGTGCAAGACTGACGGCTGCGACGGGGTCATCTGGCCGCCGCGCGAACCCGGGGCCGTCTCCACGGCGAAGCCCGCGGGCACGAAGGACGATCCGCCGTGCCCCGTTTGCGGCGGCAAGATGTGGGATGACCGGGTGAGCAAGCGCAACCCGAAGGCGCCCGACTTCAAGTGCCGCAACAAGCCGAAGTTCCAGGGCGGCCCGGGGTGCGAAGGTGTCATCTGGCCGCCTCGGGATGGGTCTGCGCGGCCGGCTGCAACGGGAGGCGCATCGGCCTCTCCGGCGCGGGCAGCATCGTCGCGGACCGCTGTGCCGCCGCCCCCTCCAGGCGGCGCGGAGCGCGAGTTCAGCGACGATGAGGTTCCGGATTTCGGTGACGAGGACGATGACCTTCCGTTCTGAGCTGCGGCGCCGGATGCGCGCCGCCCTCGCATTCGCTGCAATGGCAGCGTTGGCAGTGAGTGGAGCTGAAGCGCAGAAAACCCACCGGCTTCCCGCGACGCCGCAGACAGTGGCGTACGGCTATTACTGGTCCGAATCGAAACCGGTGCTGACGATCGCATCGGGAGACATCATCGATGTCGAAACGCTGCTGACGAACACGCCGATGGGACTCGAGCGCGCCGGCGTCGCTCCGGCGGAGATCCAGCAATCCCTCCGCGACATCGTCGCCGGGGTGACGGGAGAGAACCGCGGGCCGGGCGGCCACATTCTCACCGGTCCGGTCTTCGTCACGGGCGCCGACTCCGGCGATGTGCTCGAGGTGAAGGTCCTGTCGGTGGACCTCGCCATCCCGTACGGCTACAACGGCTGCAGCGGCTTCATCCGCACGCTCTGCGACCGGGACGGTCCGCGCACGCGCATCATCCGTCTCGATGCGAAGCGGATGGTCGGGTCCTTCGCCCCCGGCATCGATGTTCCACTCCGGCCGTTCTTCGGCAGCATGGGCGTCGCGCCACCTCCGGCCCGCGGACGCGTCAGCAGCAATCCCCCCGACATTCATGCGGGCAATCTCGACAACAAGGAGCTCGTCGCGGGGACGACGCTCTACATCCCGGTGCACGTGAAGGGCGCGCTCTTCGAGGTCGGCGATGGGCACGCCGCGCAGGGCGACGGCGAAGTGGACCAGACGGGGATCGAGACCAGCCTCCGCGGGCGGCTCCAGCTCACCGTTCGCAAGGACATGAAGCTCGAGTGGCCGCGCGGCGAGACGGCGACCCACTGGATCACGATGGGGATGGACACCTCGCTGACGACGGCGACACGGATCGCGGTCGAGCAGATGACGAAGCTCATCACGGAGAAGAAGGGGCTGACGCAGATGGAGTCCTACCAGCTCGCGAGCATCGCCGCCGACCTCCGCATCACTCAGCTCGTTGACGGAAACCTCGGCGTGCACATGATGATCGCGAAGTCGGTGATCTGGGAAGGACCCAGGAAGTAGCCATTGGTCCAACGCGGGGACGCAATGTCCCCGTCGGTGTGCAACGCGGGCCGTCACCCGCGTCTCCCTCGAAGGGCGCGTGCCCCTCGACACCTTCAGGGAGACCTCCATGCGCCTGCTCCGTCGTGCCATCCTCTTGTCGCTCATCGCCGGGGGGACCCTCCGTGCCCAGCCTGCATCCTCGCACGCCACGCCGACATCCGTGCCGGTCAGCACGGTCATGCTCTTCTCCTCGGGCGTGGGGTACTTCGAGCACGCGGGAACGGTGCGCGGCGACGGCTCGACCGAGCTGCGGTTCCGGACGAGCCAGATCAACGACATCCTGAAGTCGCTCGTCGTGCAGGATCAGAGCGGCGGACGCGTCAGCACCATTACCTACCCGTCGCAGGACCCTCTCTCGAAGACGCTCCGCAGCTTCCAGGTGGACATCACGGCGAATCCGAGCTTCGCCGACCTGCTCAACCAGCTTCGCGGCGCGCAGGTCACGATCCAGTTCCAGGCGGAGCGGCTCACCGGGACGATCCTCGGAGTCGAGATGCGCTCGAAGGCGACGGGGCCGAACGAGTCGCTTTCCGTCGCCGTGCTCAACCTCATCACGGGCGCGACGATCCGCGCGATCGAGCTCCATTCGATCACAAGCTTGACGCTCGATGACCCGCAACTCCA
Source organism: Gemmatimonadaceae bacterium (assembly GCA_031426115.1). Taxonomy (GTDB): domain Bacteria; phylum Gemmatimonadota; class Gemmatimonadetes; order Gemmatimonadales; family Gemmatimonadaceae; genus JANPKQ01. Next base: position 21,256 of record JANPKQ010000275.1, read on the forward strand.
GGCGGAGCTGACCCGCGCGCTTGGCGCGCTCACCCATGCGCGCGACCAGGACAAGAAGCCGGTCACGATCCATTACACCGGAACGGGCGATCGCCGCATGCGGTTCGGGTACGTCGTCGAGACGCCGATCTGGAAGACGAGCTACCGGCTGCTCATGGACGCCAGGGGCGACAAGCTCCAGGGATGGGCCATCGTCGAGAACCAGACGGACAGTGACTGGAACGGCGTATCGCTCTCGCTCGTGAGCGGCCGGCCGATCTCCTTCATGATGGATCTCTATCAGCCGCTGTACGCGACGCGCCCGACCGTGGTCCCCGAGCTCTTTGCATCGCTGCGACCGCAGGTCTACGACGCGGGGATCGACGATGCACGGGCGCGTCAGGACATGGCAGCATTCGGAGCTGTCCCGGCGGCCCCGGCGGCGGAAGGCCGCCTGGAGCGCAGCGCGGGCCGGCGGATGACGGACTCGCTGAGGAACCAGGTGTCGCGACTGTCCGGCATCACCGTGACCGGCGTCGGCGACAATCCGGAGATGGACATGGCCGCCTCGATCCAGTCGCTCGCCGAGTCGGGCCGGATGGGGGCGCTGTTCCAGTACGTCATTGGCAATGTCACCCTCCCGCGCCAGAAGTCCGCAATGCTGCCCATCATTACCGACAGCATCGCCCTCGAGCGCGTTTCGATCTACAACGCAGCTGTGCTCCCCAAGTATCCGCTGAACGGAGTGCGCCTCCGCAACATCACCGGCAAGCACCTGCTTCAGGGACCGGTGACGGTGCTGGACGGAAGCCGCTACGCGGGCGATGCGCGCATCGACGATGTTCCGCCAGGCCAGGAGCGGTTGATCAGCTACGGCATCGACCTCGACATGCAGGTGGACGACACGAAGAACACCCGGACGAGTGCCATCGTCACGGCGCGCATCATCAAGGGGATGCTCATCATCGATCGGCGGCACGTGTCGTCGCAGGAGTATCTCGCCGACAACAAGGGCACGGCCGACAGGATGCTCGTGATCGAGCATCCGATCGAGCAGGGATGGAAGCTGGTCGATACGCGGAAGCCGATCGAGTCAACCCGTGAGCTGTATCGCTTCCAGGGAAACGCGCCGGCCGGCAAGGTCACGGTGCTGACCGTGAAGGAGGAGATCGTGCGCGGCGAGACGATCGGGATCCTGCCCGCAGACATCGGCGCTCTCGTGACGTACAGCCGCACCGGGGAGATTCCCGCCGCCGTCCGCGACGCGCTCGCGCGCGCCATTCAGCTCCGGCGGGCGATCATCGACACCGAGCGGCAGCTGGCTGAGCGCGCCCAGCGCATCTCGGAGATCTCCGCGGAACAGAACCGGATTCGCGAGAACATGAAGACTGTCTCGCAGAATGCCCAGTACTACCAGCGATTGCTCGCGAAGCTCAACGAGCAGGAGACCGCGCTGGAGAAGCTCCAGGAGGAGCGCGATGCCCTCGGGCGGAAGCGCGAAACGGAGCGTCGTGAGCTCGAGGCGTACCTCGCCACCCTCACCGTGGGGTAGGGGAGGGACACTCTGGCCGGCGGTTGGCGCGCAGCGCATAATGTGGAGCCGATTCGCCCGCCCGCGTTGCGCGCCGACCCCGTAGGCCTGCGCGGCGATGCACCACCCGCTCGTCCCCACGAAGAGGAATCCGTGAAGAGTCTCGTCCGCTCCCACCGACTGACTGCGCGCGCGCTCGCCGCGCTCGTCCTCCCTGTCGCATTCGCGTTCGCATCCGCCGAAGCGCAGCAGCCCGCGCAGCGGACGTCCGCCACAGCGGCGGCGTCGTCAGCCGGAAAGAAGATCCTGACCATCAATGACTACACCCGCTGGCGCGGCATCGATGGTGCCCAGATGTCGGGCGACGGACGGTGGGTCATTTATGGACTTCGCTACACGAATACGACGCCGGTCGATGCGAAGCCGGTACTGCACATCCTCAACGTCGAGACGAGCGCGCTGGTCGAAGTACCCAACGCGATCGGGGCGGCGTTCTCGGCCGACTCTCGATGGGTGTCGTACCAGATCGAGCCACCGGGCGGTGGGCGGGGCGGACGCGGTGGGCGCGGCAGTGGTCCGGGCGGGGGCGATACCGCGACCGTCGCGCCGATCGTTGCGCCGGTGACGCCTCCGGGCGGTGCGCCGGGCGTGCCGACCGGAACGCCGGCACCGACCGTTCCCCCGACGACACCACCTGGGACGCCCCCGACCAATCCCAACACGGTACCCGGAGCGCCAGTGACGCCGGTGCCCGCCGTGACACCAGCGGAAACCACGGCCGGCGCCGGCACGGGGGGCCGCGGTGGTGCGGCGCCGCCGATTCGTCGCCTCGAGCTCCGTGAGCTCTCGACGGGACGCGTGCAGTCGTGGCAGGACATCCAGTCGGCGACGTTCTCGCCGACGGCCACTCACCTGCTGATGCGTCGTCGCGCCCCGGGTGGGGGCGGCGCTGCCGGTGCGGGCGCTGCGTCTGGCAGCGGTGGTGGCGCGACGGGCGGGGGCGGTGGAGGCGGCGGCGCGGCCGCGGCGACTCCCGCGGGTCCGCGAGGCGTTGACGTCATCCTTCATCACCTCGCCACAGGGCGCAGCCAGTTCCTCGGGAGCGTCGGCGACGTCGCTTTCAACAAGAAGGGTGACCTGCTTGCATACACCGTCGATGCCGCGGTGCGGGATGGGAATGGGCTGTTCGTGCTCGAGCTCGCGTCGGGGCGGACGCAGGTGCTCGACAACGATGCGCGCAACTACAATCGGCTCACGTGGAGCGAGGATGGGACTGCCCTCGCGGTACTGAAGGGGAAGGAAGTCGACCGGATGCGCGAGCGCGACAACGCACTCATCGTATACGCCGACGTGCGTGCGGCGTTGAACGACGCCTCCGAGTATGTCCCGACGAAGCTCGATCCGACGACAGCGAGCGGGTTTCCGAAGGGCTGGGTGATCAGCGACCGTGCGCCCCTGTCTTGGAGCGACGACAACAAGCGGGTCTTCCTCGGGATCATCGCGCAGACGCCCGCGCCGGATACTACACGTCGGCGCAGCACGGATTCGGTCGCCGACGTGGACATCTGGCGGACCGGGGACGAGCGCATCCAGTCGGTGCAGATGATCCGCGCCGATGCGGATCGCAACTTCACCTACCGCGAAGCGTTCGACATTCCGACGTCGAAGTACGTGCGGCTCGCCGACTCGACGATGCGCGAGCTCGACGTCGCACAGGACGGCCGGTGGGCGGTCGGGCGCGACATCCGCGGCTACATCTCGGACTACAAGCGTCCGCAGGCCGACATCTATCGGGTCAACACATCGACGGGCGAGCGCACCCTGATGCTGAAGGGTCAGCTCACGGGCGCCCACATCTTCGGCATCTCCCCGAACGGGCGGCATTTCCTCTACTGGAAGGACAACCGCTACCAGGCGTACGACCTCGACGCCGGCACGACGAAAACGCTCGGCTCGGGGAGCCCCGTGAGTTTCGTGGACATGGAGTACGACCATCCAGGCCCGAAGCCGTCGTACGGCATCGCCGGCTACACCAGCGACGGACGCGCGGTAATCGCTCAGCACCGCTACGACCTCTGGCTGTTCCCCCTCGACGGCACGACGCCCGCGCGCAACCTCACCGCGGGTGTCGGGGCGAAGAACGAGATCCGCTTCCGCTACATCCGCACGGTGCCGATCGACCCGCTCGCGCCGCGCACGCCCGACGCGAACCAGGGCATCGACCTGTCCAAGCCGATCACGCTCTCGGCCTACGGCGAGTACACGAAGAAGTCGGGCTTCTACACCCTCGCCGGGGGGAAGCTCGAGGAGATCGTGTACGACGATGCCGCGTTCAGCACGCCGATCCGCGCGCAGAAGGCGGAGAAGTACCTCTTCACCCGGCAGACGTTCGTCGAGTTTCCCGATCTTCGCGTCTCCGGGCCCGACTTCAAGCAGTCGAAGAAGATCACCGATGCCAACCCGCAGCAGGCGGAGTATGCCTGGGGCAGGCGGGAGCTGTTCGACTTCAGGAACAAGGACGGCGTCCGCCTGCAGGGGATACTCGCCCTGCCGGATGACTTCAAGCCGGGCGAGAAGCGCCCGATGCTCGTGAGCTTCTACGAAAAGAACTCACAGAACATGCATCGCTACTCCGCTCCGACCTACGTCACCGGAATGGGTGCGATCCCGATGGAGGCGACGAGCCGCGGGTACATCACGATGCTCCCCGACATCCATTTCCGCACGGGGTCGTCGCACAGCGACATGCTCGAGAGCGTCGAAGCCGCGACGCGGAAGGTCATCGAGCTGGGATATGTCGACCCGAAGCGCATCGCTGTGCATGGCCACAGCTACGGTGGGGAAGGCGCCGCGTTCATCGGCACCCGCTCGAAGATGTTCGCGGCGATCGGCATGGGTGCCGGCGTCACGGACCTCTTCTCCGATTTCAGCCAGAGCTGGGGCTGGACCTATCAGGTCAGCGGCGGCAGCGGTGCCAACGGAAACGACTACTACCTTTATGGACAGGGCCGCTGGGGCGTCTCGCCCTGGGACAAGCCGGACCTCTACCGATTCGAATCCGCGCTGACGCACGCGCGCGAAGCGTCGGCGCCGTTCCTCATCATGCATGGGACGGCGGATCCAACCGTGTCGTTCACTGAAGGAATGAACTTCTACAACGCGCTGCGGTACAACGGCAAGACCGCCGTCATGCTGGCGTATCCCGGCGAAGGCCACGGGCTGCGCGGGATTGCGAACCGGCGCGACCTCACCATTCGCTACTTTCAGTTCTTCGATCACTACCTCAAGGGCGCACCCGCTCCGAAATGGATGACCGACGGCGTGCCGTATCTCGCGAAGGACACAATGCGCGATCCGGGGATGATTCCGTAGTCCGTTGGCGACTGGTGGTCCTGTAGCGTAAAAACACCTCGGGAAGCCGCAGCCCCCCGGGGTGTTCTGCGCCGTTACCGAAAATTCAGGGCTACCGCAGCGGTACCTCGAGCGACACGCGAGAGATGACCGTCGTGCTCGGGATCCGGCTCGGCGTGATGTACGGGCTGTCGACGTTGGTGATCTCGAGGCGCAGGCGGTGCGACGCCGGGGCGCGCCAGAGATTGCCATAGGTCGGGATCATGATGTCCACCTTGTCGTTCGGCACCGCGGTGATGCCTTCATCGATCGTGTAGGTGCCGCGCGTGATGAGCCGCTTCGTGCCCGACGGCGCCACATCGAAGAGCCGGACGTTGAGCTGCACGCGGGACGCCGTTGACCGCGCGCGCAGGTACACCAGCGGTTGGCCGGCGATGAGGACATCCGCGCCCTTGGCGAGATCCGCCACGGGCACCTCCCAGACACCGAGGCTGTTGGGGACGATCGGGGATTCTGGCGGCTCGGGGAGCGGCATCAGCTGGTGCGACGCCTCGAGCACGAAGGGATCCCACATGAATCCCGCCATGGGGTCGCCAACGGGGTTGATCAGCACCGCGGTATGGGGCAGTCGAGTCGTCGCCGAAGTGCTGGCGAGTTGATCCCACGTCGGGACGATGATGAGGTTCGACGGATCGAACGGTTCGTCGCGCGGACGTGTAATCGCGGCGTAAATGACGTGCGGCGGTTCGGTTCCCTCTCCCTTCAGGTAGTACGCGAGCCATTGCTTGATGAGGTCGAGAACATGATCGACCTCGCCCTGCTTGTTGCTTGCACGCGGGTGCCCGATGTCGCCGAGGTACGTGGCGATCGGGTAGGCGGGATCGATCGTCTGGAGGGCGAGCATCATCCGCTTCGCTTCAGGAAGCGGGAAGAGGTCGTCGGTGAAGCCCTGCACCTGGAAGATCGGAATGCGCGCGGTGGCGGCTGACTGCCAGAAGGCCTGCTGCCACCAGATCGAACGGTAGCCGGCAAGCCCGTCCACGATCGACTTGTACACCGGATCGAACGATGTCGGCTCCATCGCGTTGATCCACGCGTGCCAGCCGATGAAATACTCGGGATAGTTGGGATACGGACGCGACGGGTTGCGGCGAATGCCGGAAGCGTACAGCCCGTTGACGTAAGTGAGCTTCAGTCCCCCGGGCGCGTCCACGGATCGACGCTCGCGGCCATTTGGGATCAGCGAGTAAAGCAGATCGCTCCACGCGGCGGTCGGCACGACGGTTCGAATGCGAACCTGCGCACCGGCGGGCGTAGTGAACAGCGGGGTGACGGTGGCAAGCCACGAATGGCCGCCACCGTACGACGCACCCGTCACGGCCACCGCATCCGGATTGATACCGAACGTGGGGTTGTCGACGACCTGTGCGATCATGCTCCGCAGGTCTGCGATCTCCGCATTGATGTCCGACATGTTCACCTGCCCCCACGACTGTCCGAACCCTCGCGTGGAGTAGCGGAGCACCGCATACCCGTTTGCAGTCAGCTCGGCGGCAATGTCGCCCGAGCTGGTCTTCGAACCGGCGTATCCGTGGATCAACGCAACGAGCGGACGGGGCGGTTGCGGCTCTGCGGCTCGCGGCACCTGCACTGTGACGTCGAGGCGGGCGCCGTCCACGTCGCTTGCGAGGAAGCCGCGGCAGTCAATCAGCGCAGCCGTCGAGAATCGGCAGTCGAGCCCGGTGGGCTCGATGCCTTCACCGGTGAATAGTCCGGTTCGATAGGTATCGCGTCCGAACGGATATGGGGCCGGGGGGCCGCGCTCCTCGTCGGCAGGCGAGAACGCGAGCTCCGGAACGGAACGGGGAACGCTCCTGTCTGGTGCCAGCTGCTCCTGGCACGCGACGAGAAGCAGGGCGAGCACGAGGCATAGGCAGCGAGTCATCGATCACCTCCGGTGTGGTTCAGCCGCGAACGACGACGCGCCGCTCCTTCTCGTCTCGCTCGCCGAGAAACTCTCCGACGGCGGCCAGCGACGTGATGTGGTCGCAGAGAATCTTGAACGTCGCCAGTACCGGAACGGCAAGGAAGGCGCCGGGGACGCCCCAGATCCAGAAGAAAAACGTGAGGCCGATGAAGATCGCCACGGGATTGAGCGTCAGGCGATGGCCGAGGAGCGTCGGCCAGAGGATGTTGGCCCAGAACAGGTTTACCGCGAGGAAGCTCGCCGGGATCATCAGGGCGCGGCCGACGCTGTCGAACTCGGTCAGTCCGGCGAGCGTCAGGATCGCGACCAGCACGGCGGCGCCGAGATACGGCACGAACTCGAGCACCGCGACGAGGAGGCCCCAGAACAGCGGGCTCGGCATGTCCAAAGCCCAGAGCAGCAGCGCAACTACGACGCCTTCCGCTACGTTCAGGAGCAGCGCCGTGGACAGGTAGGCCGATACGGCTGCCTCGGTTCCGCGCGCAACCTCGACGGCCTTGACGCGGTCGCCGAGTTGCGGGAGCACCTTGATCAGCTTCTGGAGAAAGAGATCACCGCCCGATAGCAGGAAGAACAGGAGGATCATGATCTCGAGGAACGAGGTCACGAGCCGCTCCGCGTTGCCGACGATCTTCGCGCCGAGTGACTGCTCCGTGCGCACCATGACGGATTCGGTCTCGCCGGCGGGGCCTCCAATGGCCCCCGCGGCCTGCTCGACCCGCCGCGCGGTACGGCCGACCGATTCCACCGGCTTTATGATCTTGCGAATCTTCGCCTCGGCTTTGGTCAGTGCGGCGGGCGCGGCAGCCACCCAGCGGCTCACGGGCGAAGCGAGTGCATAGCCCATCCCGCCGATCAGTCCCATCAGGCCCAACACGAGGATCGCCGCCCCGATCGGCGGTCGCAGGCCAAGGCGCGCGAGTGCGCGCAACGCCGGGCTCAGGAGCAGGTTGAGCAGCAGGGCGAAGGTGATCGGCACGAGGAATCCGCGCGCGAAATACAGCGTGTAGAGCACGCCGAGGACCGCGATGATCGTGAGGGCCGCGGACCGGGCTGCGGGCCGCGCGAGCGCCTCGCCGGTCTTCTCGAGGTCGGGCGTCGGCGCTCCCGGCTCCGCAGGCTCCGCCGGAACGTTGAGGTCAACGTCAGGCGCGAGAACAGATCCGGGGTCGGTCGCGGCGTGCGCCGCCGCTTTGGCGACGACGGCGTCGTCGTGACGGGCAGCCATGAGACCTCGAAGGGGACTGTGCGCGGGTACCGGCGATCCACGATGCAAGTGTCGGCCCGCACCGCTGCAAGTCAGCGCGGTTTGTTCGATCTCCGTCGCTCGGCGGTGCGGACGTACGCCGAAGCCTTCCTCAGGCGAGCGGCGGTCGATTCTCGCTCGACTGGTCCCCGAGGCCACGGGGGCGGCCCGCCGTCGGCGCCCCAGCGTGGTGAACGATGACGTCGCCGGAGAGGATGACCGGGGCCGTCCTGATGAGCGACGCGAGATTCTCGTGAACCCAGTCGCTGGCGAGACGGCTCGAGTCCTCGGCCGCCTGCCGCGACTCGAAGACGCTGACGCTGAGCAGCGTCCCATCGGTCGAACGGACGACATCGTACGAAACGAACCCGGGGAGCTTGCTGATGATCGGCACGAACCCCTCGCGAACGCGGTGCTCGATCTTCTGTGCCGAGTTGTCCTGGGTGTTGTAGCGGCGGATCACGGCGAACATGGGCGCTCCCGGTTCAGGGTGGGCGTTGGCGGCTGGTTCCATGAGCCGCACGGGACGTGCCGCCCATCCTTGATGCGACGTGCCCCAGCCTCATATTCGTCGAGCCGTCCGCGTGTCGCCGGAGCGCGATTCCCCCCTTGGAGGTCCGCCGCGAATGATGACTCTTCCCGCCCGCACGAGGCGCCCGTGGCTCGCTGCCGTCGTCGCCATTGCCCTTTCCGGGCAGACGCCTGCCGTCGCAGCCGCCCAGGGCCCGGCGGGAACCGACATTCATCTCATTCCCATCGTCCTCCGCGACTCGACGGCCACGGTGGGGACGCCCCTCAACATCACCGGCAGGCCGGGCTACGATAACCAGCCTTCTTTCACCCCCGATGGGCGGTCGGTGCTGTTCACGAGCATTCGCGCCGACGCGCAGTCGGACATCTATCGCTACGACATCCTGTCGCGATCGACTGCGCGCGTCACGAGCACCGCCGAGAGCGAGTACTCCGCCACTGCCATGCCCGACGGGCGCCGCGTCTCCGTGATCCGCGTAGAGGCCGACTCGACCCAGCGGCTCTGGAGCTTCCAGTCGGACGGCACAGATCCACGAATCGTGCTGCGAGACGTCAAACCCGTCGGCTATCACGCGTGGGCCAACGACAGCGTGCTCGCGCTCTTCGTCCTCGGGTCGCCGGCGACGCTCCAGGTGGCCAACGTGCACACCGGACGCGCGCGGACGCTGGTCGGCGGGATCGGGCGCTCCATCCACCGCATCCCCGGGAGCGGCGCGATCAGCTTCGTCCACAAGGAGAGTGACTCAGTCTGGACCATCCGTCGGCTCGACCCGACCACGGACACAATGACGACGCTCGTGCGCACCCTGCCGCGTGCCGAGGATTACGCGTGGGCTCCGGATGGAAGCATCCTGATGGCGCAGGGTCACCGGCTTTTTCGGTGGAAGGCGAAGCCAGGCAGCACCGGCGCCGCTGTCGAGTGGGTCGAGATCGCTGCCTTCCCCCAGCCGGACCTGCAGCGCCTCTCCCGGATCGCCGTGAGCCCGCGCGGGGACTGGATCGCCCTCGTCTCGGCTGAGCCACGCTGAGCTCGCCACGCGCAACGCGGGCGTTCGGCGGTGCGTACAGGGGGCAACCCCAGCTCCGCGCCGGTAGTCGGCCCGACAACGGACAGCTACTCTTCCATCACGTCCGCGTTTCCCGCGCGCGACCCCGGTTCGTTCGTTCGACGTACCCCCCCCAAGCCTCTCCCAAGGGATGCTCGCAATGCAGAAGATGATGAATCGCGTTTCCGTGGCCCTGCTCGCCGCGTTGTGCGTTGTCGGCACGCCGCCGCTCGTCCAGCAGAGTGCCGCCCAATCCGTCAGCGTGCCCGCCGCCGGCAAGGTGACCGCCCCGAAGGAGCAGCTTGGCTTCAACTTCGGCGATGACTACCACCTCGCGAGCTACAAGCAGCTCTCCGACTACTGGCGAAAGCTCGATGCCGAGAGCGACCGCCTCGTCCTCCACGAGATGGGCAGGACAGCCGAAGGCCGGACGCAGCTCATGGGGATCGTGACGTCCCCGGCCAATCACCGGAACCTCGCCCGCTACAAGGAGATCTCGCGCCGCCTCGCCCTCGCCGAGGGTTTGACGGACGACGCGGCGCGTGCGCTGGCAAAGGAGGGCAAGGCAATCGTCTGGATCGACGGGGGACTCCACGCCTCCGAGGTGCTCGGCGCCCAGCAGCTCGGCGAGATGCTCTACCAGATGGTGAGCATGAACGACGATGAGACCCTGCGCATCCTCGACAACGTCGTCATTCTCTTCGTGCATGCGAATCCCGACGGCAACGACCTGGCGGCCGAGTGGTACATGCGGAACCCGGTGCCCAACCAGCGCAACAACAACCCGGGGCTGCCGAAGCTCTACCAGAAGTACATCGGCCACGACAACAACCGTGACTTCTTCGGCTCGACGCAACCCGAGACGGAGAACATGAACCGGGTGATGTATCGCGAGTGGTTCCCGCAGATCGTCTACAATCACCACCAGACCGGACCCGCGGGCACGGTGATGTTTGCACCGCCTTTCCGCGATCCCTTCAACTTCAACTTCGATCCGATGATTCCCGTCGGCATCGATCTCGTCGGCGCGGCGATGCACACGCGTTTTGCGGCCGAAGGGAAGGGCGGGATCACGAGCCGGACCGGAGCGAGCTACTCGACCTGGTGGAACGGCGGTCTCCGCACGACGGCGTATTTCCATAACATGATCGGGCTCCTGACCGAGACGATCGGCAACCCGACGCCGATGCAGATCCCGTTCATCGCGCGCCAGCAGCTGCCGCGCGGCGACCTCCCGATGCCGATCGCTCCACAGGCCTGGCACTTCCGGCAGTCCGTGGACTACTCGGTGACGGCCAACCGCGCGGTGCTCGATCTCGCGTCCAAGATGCGCGAGAACTTCCTGTTCAACATCTACAGGATGGGCGACAACTCGATCAAGCGCGGTAACACCGATACGTGGACGATCTCGCCGCGGCGACTTGCGGCACTGGCTCCGGCGGCAAATGCGGGCGGTGGACGCGGAGCCGGGGGTGGCGGTGGCGGTGGTGGTCGCGGCGGCAATGCTGCGGGCGAAGCGCAGTACAAGGCGCTCCGCGCTCCGGAGCTTCGCGATCCGCGCGGGTTCATCCTCTCTGCGAGCCAACCGGACTTCCCGACAGCGACCAAGTTCGTCAACGCGCTGCTCGAGACCGGGATCACCGTGCACCAGGCGACCGCCGCGTTCACGGTGAATGGAAAGAGCTATCCGACTGGCTCATTCGTCGTCATGACGAGCCAGGCCTTCCGGCCGCATGTCATGGACATGTTCGAGCCGCAGGATCACCCGGACGACTTCCCGTACCCGGGCGCACCGCCATCGCGCCCGTACGACAATGCGGGCTGGACGCTCGCCTTCGAGATGGGTGTCCAGTTCGACCGCGTGCTCGAGCCGTTCACCGGACCGTTCCGCAAGCTCGATGACTGGAACGTAAAGGTCCCTGCTGGCCGCGTCTCGACGACGCAGCGCCCGGTCGGCTACTTCACGAGCCACGACGTGAACGACGCGTTCACCGCAGTCAACAAGCTCCTTCGTACCAACGAGGATGTGTACTGGCTGCGCACCCCCGTGACGGCCAACGGCAAGACCTGGCCGGCCGGGACGCTGTACATCGCGTCGAAGGGCTCGACGCTTCCGGCGTTGCAGAAGATCGCCACGGATGTCGGCGTCAACTTCGAGGGCACGACGGCGCGTCCCGCCGGCGATGCGCTCAAGCTGAAGAAGGCGCGCATCGGCCTGTGGGACACCTACGGCGGATCCATGCCGGCCGGCTGGAACCGCTGGATCCTCGAGCAGTTCGATTTCGACTTCGAGCGCGTCTTCGCGCCCCAGCTCGATGCCGGGAACCTGAACGCGAAGTACGACGTGCTGGTCTTCGCTGGCGGAATTCCCGCAATCGCCGGCGCGGGCGGTCGCGGCGGCCGTGGCGGTGGTGGCGGTGGCGGCGGCGATGAAGAGCCCCCGGCTGGCGGCGGAGCCGGCGCGGCACCGTTCAACGATGCTGACCTCCCGGCAGAGTATCGAAACCAGCGCGGCAGCCTCACGACCGAGCGCACGATGCCGCATCTCAGGCAGTTCATCGAGAACGGTGGAACCGTCATCGTCATCGGCAGCACGACGGCCAACATGGCCGCCCAGCTCGGACTTCCGGTGACCAACCACCTCATCGAGAACGATCAGCCACTGCCGGGCACCAAGTTCTACGTGCCGGGATCGGTGCTCCGGGTTCGCGTCGATCCGACGCATCCGCTGACTGCGGGGCTCCCGGAGCAGCTCGATGTGTTCTTCAACAACAGCGCGACGTTCAAGCTCGGCGCCGATGCCGCCGCACGCGGCGTGAAGCGCATCGCGTGGTACGAGAACAAGACCCCGCTCCGCAGCGGCTGGGCGTGGGGACAGAGCTACCTGGAGAACGGCGTCGCGATGATGGAAGCGAGCGTCGGGAAGGGAAAGGTGTTCCTGTTCGGGCCCGAGATCACGCAGCGCGGGCAGACCCACGGCACCTTCAAGCTGCTGTTCAACGGCATTTACTACGGAAGCGCGACGCCCGCGAAGATGTAGCGGGAGCGCGGGTCTGCCGCGAGCCACACGGGGTACGAGTGCAGCCGCTCGTACCCCGTCGTCCACTCATGACTTTTCTCCGGCGTCCTGCGACGCCGTCATTCACCTCAGGAGTATCTGCATGCGCAAGTCACTCGTCATGAGCGTCGTCACGACCGCGTCGCTCGTCACCGCCTTTGCCGCGGGGGCGCAGCAGCCGGCGCCGGTTCCGCCCGTTGTCGCCGCCCCAGTCGTCGTTCCCGCCGACCCCAACACGTGGCGCATCGATGCCGGCCACTCGGACCTCAGCTTCTCGATCCGGCACTTCGTCAGTCGCGTCCGCGGTACGTTCGGCAAGTGGGCCGGCACCATCATCGTCGACACGATCGACGTCACGAAGGGCTCGGTGGACGTGACGATCCAGGGGACGAGCATCGACACGCAGAGCGAGAACCGCGACAACGACCTTCGCTCGGCAAATTTCTTCGAGGTGGAGAAGTATCCGACCATCACCTTCAGGAGCACGAAGGTCGAAGGGCGGAAGGATGATCTCACCGTCACCGGCGACCTCACGATCCGCGGCGTGACGAAGCCGGTCGTGCTGAAGGGCCGGTATCTTGGCGTCACCGCGCCCGACCAGCGCGGGACTCGCCGCATGGGCTTCGAAGCAACGACGACGATCAACCGCCTGGACTTCGGCGTCACGTGGAACCGCGCTGCTGAAGGGGGCGGCGTGATGCTCGGCGACGAGGTGCGCATTGATATCGCGATCGAGGCGATGAAGTCAGCGCCACGACCGTAGTCGTACACTGACGTGATGTCGAAAGGGCGCCCAGTGGGCGCCCTTTCGTATTCCGTGGCTTTCCGCGCGGGACTACATTCCCGGCGCCGCGCACCACTCCCGCTACTCGAGAGGTCCCATGACCATCCGCCACCCCGCGCCGCACACCCTCGGCGCGATGCTGCTCGCGCTGGCCGCCGCGTGCGCGCCGGCCACGCCCTCACCATCGCGTGCCCCGTCCGCCGACCGTGCGGCTGGCGCTGCCGGACTCCAGCGCATCACCGAGGCGGACCTCCGCCGGGACCTCTTCGCCATGGCGGGCGATGAGATGCGCGGACGCCAGGGTGGTACCCTCGACGAGATGCGCGCGTCGGTATGGGTCGCCGAGCGCGCACGTGAGGCGGGGCTCGAGCCCGCCGGCGACGATGGGACCTACTTCCAGTTCTTTTCCCTGGCGCGAACGACACAGTCCGAAGAGAGTGCCGTCATCGCGGGGGCAGGGCGCCTCCGCTTTCCTGTGGATTTCGTTGTCACTGGCCGGACATCCGCATTTCTCGAGGGCCCGATCGTCGTGGTCGCTGACGGAGCCCGGCCGGATGCGAGCGTTGCTGGCAGAATCGTCGTGATGAAGCTGACGGCTGCCGCTGCCGCGGCACTCGGCGACGTACCCGCTCGCCGCGGGCCCGGCCCGCAGGAGGAAACGGCGGTGCGTCTGCAGCAGCTGATCGCGCAGCAGGGAAACGCCGCGCGCGATGCAGGCGCCCTCGCGGCATTTCTCGTCGTCGATCCATCCTTCGAGCCTTACTTCCTCGCCGTCTCGGGGCAGGCCGTGCGCGGCCAGTACCTCCGCGATTCCATTCCTGGGACTGGAGCGCAGGGCGGTGGACGGGGCGGCGGAGGCGGGGTTGCAGGCCAGGTCGCTGCGCCGCCAATCCCAGTGCTCCTCTTCCGGAGTGGTGTGCTGTCGCAGCTTCAGGCATCACCCGCGACCGCGCGCGTCCAACTCTCGATCGACCGCTTCACCTATCCGTCGGTGAACGTGGTGGCGAAAGTGCCGGGCACCGACCCGTCGCTCCGCAACGAGTACGTGTTGTACAGTGCCCATCAGGATCACGACGGCGTGCGCCATATCGTGGACGGCGATTCGATCTGGAACGGCGCGGATGACAACGCCACCGTCGCCGTCGCCCTCCTCGCGATCGGCCGCGCCGTCCGCGCGGCGCCGACACGCCGCTCCGCGCTGTTCGTCTGGCACGGGTCCGAAGAGCGCGGGCTGCACGGCTCGTACTGGTTCGCCGGACACCCGACGGTCGCCCGTGCCTCGATCGTCGCAGTGCTCAACGGCGACATGATCGGCCGCAACCACCCCGACACCGCGGCACTGCTCGGATCACAACCACCGCACCGCAACTCGTCGTCGCTTGCTAAGGCCGCCCTCACCGCGAACGACCGCGTCACCCGCTTTGTCATCGACAGCAGCTGGGACCGCACCACGCACCGCGAAGGATGGTACTTTCGCAGCGATCACCTCCCGTACGCGTGTGTTGGAGTGCCCGCGCTGTTCTTCACGACGCTGCTGCACGCGGACTATCACACGCCGAAGGACGAGCCCGATCGGATCGACATCGTCAAGCTGCGAAGGATGACGCAGTGGATGTACGCCACGGGCGATGCTGTCGGTAACGCGTCGGACCGGCCCACGGTGGACCCGGGATTTCAGCTCGAGCGGCCGTGCATGATCCGGCCGTGAGGGGTGGCGGCTGGCATCATCGTGCCGCGACCGGATCCCGCTCCGGGGCTGGCTTTCCAGAAGCCGGAACAGGAAGAGCATGAAGGGAACGAAGGACATGAAGCAGGGCGACGGCGCTGCCTTGCAGGGGTGGCGCGCGTAGCCTTGGGCCGAGACGTTCACGGTGCAATGCCGGCTTGCTCGCCGCGGCAGCGGTGAATTTCAGTTTGCGTTGCAGTTTCGCCTCGCAGCGTACCTCGCAGTCTGCTCTTGCAGTTGTCCGCGTTAGTCCGCGTTCGTCCGCGGCCAACTTGGCAGTTTGCAGTTTTCAGTTTTCAGTTTTCAGTTGCAGTCGCCCTATCCGCAAAATCCGCGGCTGCAGTTGATCCGAACCTCCCAGCTCCGCGCCCGCCTCCCCACCGTACGCAGTAGCCAGTACGCAGTGCGTGCGCAGTAAGCAGTGCAGTTCTGTACGAAGTCGCGGTCAGTCCGTACGCAGTCGCCTCCCCAGTACGCAGTCAGGCGTTGCGGCGGCTATCGCCCAGCGTCCGTCCCATCGCCCCACGTCCCCAGTGCCTTCCCGAGCGCAACCTGGCGCGCCAAAGCACCTGCATAGATCGCCGTCCGCTCTGCATTTGGCAGGAGGAGCTTCGTCGCGGGAGGCTCTACATCCGCGGCATCGGAGATCGCGCCGACCGACTGAAGCGCGATCAGTGCAGCTCCGCGGCTTGACGCTTCGTGATCCTCGGCCACAGCCAGTGGTGTCCCGAGCGCATCGGTCACGATCTGCGCCCAGACGGGAGATTGGCGCAGCGCGCCACCGCTCGCGACGATCGTGCGGAGGGTAGGGAATGATCCGCGGAGCAGGTTCTGCAGCAGGGCGAGCCGGAGTGCGACGGCTTCCATTCCGGCCCGCACGAGCTCGATCGGACCGGTATCGAGACGGAGTCCGGCGATCGCGGCGCGCGCGGTCAATGACCAGTCGGGGCTTCGCTCGCCTGCGAGGAAGGGCAGCATCGTGAGGCCGTGCGTGTCCGGCGCCATCGCGCCGAGTGTCGCCTCGATCTCCTCGGTGGGCGGCAGCTTCAGCGTGTTGCGCATCCAGGCATACACGTTGCCCCCGTTCGACAGCGCGCCGCCGAGTACGAGGTGCGAACGGTCGAGCCGGTAGCACCAGAGGCCGGCGGGGATGGTGACAGCGGGCGTGCGCGCGAGGACGCGCAGGGCGGCGGACGTCCCGATCGACAGCGCCAGCGCTTCGGGTCGCATGCAGCCGCTGCCGACGTTGGCGGCGGCGCCATCGCCGAGGAGCGGGACGAACGGCACGTTGCGCAGCGCGCTGAGTCGTGCGGCGAACTCCGGACGAAGGCCGCGCAGCGGCGTGTCGATATCGGCAACCTGCGACAGTTCGTCAGTGCCGATCTCGAGAGCGTCGAGCAACGGAGCATCCCATCGGATGGCGTTCTGGTCGAACAGGCCTGTCCCCGATGCCATCGACACGCTGATCGTCGCCGTCCCGAAGAGTCGCATCGCGAGATAGTCGCCGATGGTCATCCACCGGCGCACGGTGGAGGCGACCTCCGGGTGCATGCCTCGGAGCCAGAGCACTCGCGCCGGCAGGTAGCTGGGATGAAAGACGGTGCCGGTGCGATTGTGAAAACCCTGCTCATCCAGCGTTTGGCGCAGGGTGTCGGCGGCCCCGCTCGCGCGGGTGTCGCTCCACGAATACAGCGGCGTCACCGGCGTATCGCGCGAACCGACCGCGACCAGGGAGTGCCACATGCCCGTCAACCCCACCGCGACGACGCGCTGGCTCAGTGGCCCTGCTCCCGCGAGGGCCACTTCCATCGCCTCGACGACGAGCGACACGAGCCGTTCGACGTCGATCTCCGCACCGCCGTCGTGGGTCGTCGTCCATTCGTATCGCAGCCGCACGCCGCTGATCCCGACGCCGTCGGGATCGTAAATGAACGCGCGGACCGCGGATGTGCCGATGTCCACCGCGAGCGCGAGTGGCCCTTCGCGCCCACCAAGGACTGCAGGCGCTGGCGCCGGGGCGGGCGCGGGGGAGGTCACGCTACGGGCGCGATGGAAGTGCAGGGCTCGCCGAGCCGCGCGCCGCGATCGGCGGTACACCGCGTCGCGGGACGTCCGTGACGCCGCCCGAGACGATGAAGGCCATCACCGCCGAGCTCTCCGCATCGAGGCGGCGCACCTGTGCGCCCGGGAAGACGACGAGGCTTCCCGCGAAGTTGTACGATTGCGGAAAATACACCGCGACATGTTCCGGGAGCCCGAGCACTTCGAGCGATTCCTGCGTGACGAAGCCGAAGGCGCGGGCGTTGCTCCCCGGCATGAGCTCCACGAGCACGGGCTTGTCGAATCGGCGCTTGTCGCCGACGAACGCGTTGAGGAGATCCTTCGTCGATGAGTAGAGCAGCCGCACCAAAGGCACGCGCTGCATGAGCCGCTCGAGCAGCAGCACGAACCGCCGGGTGAGGAACCCGCCGGCGAGGAAGCCGAACACGGTGATGAGCGCAATCGTGATGAGGAATCCGGCACCGCGGATTCGAAGCCCCAGCCAACCATCGATCGTCGTGAATGTCGTCCAGCAGACGAACACGGTGATCGCGATCGGTGCGAGCAGGAGCAGCCCGCGCACGAAATAGTTGAAGATGCGCGTCATGGCGAATGTCCCTCGCGAGCCGGGCCGGTCACTGGGAGCCCCGCACGCTGCCAGGCCGCGTAACCGCCGTCCATGTTGGCGACATCATCCCGGCCCGCCGCAAGCAGCAGCGATGTCGCGATCACCGAGCGCGACCCGCCCTGGCAATGCAGGACGAGGGGCCCCGGCGGAAGCTCGTTGAGGCGATCGGCGAGCTCGGGCAGCGGAACATGAATCGCTCCGGGCAGATGACCCTCCGCCCATTCGGACGCGCCGCGGACGTCGATGACGTGCGCTCCACCCTCGTCCGCGACATCCTCCGGCGCAATCTGGCGGATGACGGTGAGGCCGCCATGCGCTCTCTGCCAGTCGAGCGCCGTCGCATCGAAGACGCCGTGAATGTCATCGACGCCGATCAGCGACAATGCACGCACGGCGCACGGGGATGCCGATGCGCCACCCTCGACCAGCAGCGCGACGATCGCTTCATCCGGAAGCAGCGACCCAGCGCGCGTGACGAACGAAGTGTCGAGCGGCACGTTGAGTGTTCCGGGCAGGTGCCCTGCCGCGAACGCCTTCGGCGAACGTGTATCGATGACGACGACGCCTCCGCGCTGCAGGACAGGAAAAGTCTCCGGTGCGAGCGCCGTCGCGTTGAGCCGCGGCGCAACGGTCGGCGGCCCATCCCGGTTCATCCGCTTCATTCGCGCAAAGTATCGCGGAGGCTCGGGCTGGCCCTCGAGCACCGACGCGATGAACGCCGTCTCGTCGCGCACTCCGAACGCCCAGTTGAAACGCGTCTCATAGCCGATGGTGCTCTGCGGAACGGCGCCGAGTGCCTTGCCGCACGCAGATCCGGCGCCGTGGCCCGGCCAGAGCTGGAGATGCCCGGGCAGCGTCCGAAAGCGCTGGACGGTCTGGAACAGCGCCCGCGCAGCGGCCTCCAGTTCGGCAACGGCCTCGCGGTCATCACCGCCGCCTCCAGTCCCCTGGCCGCGGGTCCTCACGAGCAGGTCTGGCCGCCCGACATCAGAAACGAACACGGCATCGCCGCTCAGCACACCCATCGGCTCCGGCGCGGTTGCCGTGTCCGTCACAAGCAGCGCGAGGTGCTCAGGGGTGTGCCCGGGTGTGTGCTTGACCTCGAAGCGCACACGCCCGACATCGAACCGGTCGCCATCGCGCAGCGCGGTCGCCTCGGCGATGAAGCCGTATTGCCACTGGGCGCCGCCGTGGGCGGAGAGGAGCAGGCTCGCGCTCGCGCGACGTGCGAGCTCGCGGCTCCCCGAGAGGAAGTCCGCGTGGATGTGCGTCTCGACGACGTGGGTGATGCGCAGCCGCTGATCCTCGGCGGCCGCAAGATACCGGCTGACATCCCGCGACGGATCGACGACGATCGCCCCACCGGTCTCCTGGCAGCCGATGAGGTAGCTGGCCTGCGCGATCTCATCCTCGTAGAGCCGCTGAAACAGCATCACACCTCCGCGCGGGTCCCGGCGCCGGGTAGTGGCGCCGAGGCAAATATAGCCGGACCACGACGGAGTGCGGCCTTACTGCACCCGGCGGATGCGCTTGACGTTGGCTTCGAACATCCCGTCGGGATGACCGCACCGGTCCTTCCGTCGATAGACATCGACCAGCACCCAACCTGCCGGCGTCGGCGATGCTGCGCACACATCCATCACCGTGTTCACGGGCAGCCGGTCGTACCGCTCCACGACCCAGACGTTGTACAGGTTCAGCGTCGTGGGATTGGTGCCACCGCACATCTGCCGGTCGCGGATGTCGTCGGTGACGATGTAGTTCGCCGGTGGTGTCGCGCCGCGGCAAACGTACTGCCGCGAATCGTCGCCGGTGGGCGCCTCGGCGCGGATCGGTGCGGGCGGCGTTCGGGTGGGTGGTGTGGCCTGCGCGGACGCAGTGGCGGCAGTGAGGAGCAGCGCGATGGCCGAGCCAATCGAAGTCTGGAGTCGCATGACAGGGATCCGTCAACATGGAGGAGGGAGCGCGCGTACTTCGCGTAGTGCTGTGCAACTATACTACAGCCGGCGCCGGTTGGTTACAGACGGCCGGCTCGTTGTTGCGTTTCCCGGCTCCCCGCCGGGGACCGACGCTCGCCACCCACTCGAGGGATCCCATGAAGTGCTTCCGGACGCTCATCCTTCTCGCGATCGCCGTGGCCGGCGTTCCAGCGGGCGCGCAGCCAACGGCAAAGAAACCGCTGATGCAGGCCGACTACGATATCTGGCGCTCGATTCAGGGCTCGTCGCTTTCGAACGACGGTCAATGGGCGCTGTATACCATCCAGCCGCTCGTCGGCGATGGAGAACTCGTGGTTCGGTCCACCCGCAGCGGGGCCGAGTTCCGCCACACGCGTGGGTACACGGGACGTCCGCCAACGGGCACGGGCGCTGGCGAGGGAGGCGGGCCAGGTGAGGAGGGTGCCGCAATGGGTGGCGGCGGTCCGACGGCGCAGTTCTCGGCCGACAGCCGCTTTGTCGTCTTTACCGTGCAGCCCTCGAAAGACGAGGTCGAGACCGCGCGGAAGGCGGGCCGGAATGCGCAGCAGCCGCGCAACTCGATGGCGATCATGAGCCTCGCCGACGGCAAGGTCACCATTGTCCCGAAGGTTCGGTCCTACAGCCTGACGCCGGAGACGGGACGGTATGTCTCCTACATGGTATTCGCCGATAGCACCCCGGCCGCTCGCGGCGCGGCGCGCGACAGCGCGCGCCCCGAGGCTCCGAACGTTGCCGCCGCGGCACCGGGCGGTCGCGCCCGTCCGGTATCGGCCGACTCGACGGGCCAGCGCGCACGTCGTCGCACCTATGGAGCAACGATGGTCCTGCGCGAGCTCGCGACGGGCACCGAGACCCGTGTCGAGGATGTGCTCGCCACGGACTTCAGCGAGGAGGGCACGTGGCTCGCGTACACGGTGGCATCACGCACCGCCGCCAGCGATGGTGTGTACCTGCGGTCACTCTCGAGCGGCGCAGTCACTCCCGTCATGACCGGGCTCGGCGACTACAAGCAGGTGGCATTCGACCGTTCCGGCGATGGGCTCGTCTTCGTGTCCAATCGCGATGAGTTCGCGAGCCGCAATCCGCGATTCACGCTGTACCACGCCGCGACGAAGGCGCCGAAGGCCGTCGCCCTCGTGACGTCGGACGCGGTCGGCTCCAACAACAACGTCGCCGATCGCGGCCAGTTGAGCTTTTCGCGCGTTGGCAGCGCCCTTCAGTTTGCACTCGCGCCGCCGGCGCTCGACTCGATCCCCGCCGACTCGCTCGCCGACAAGGCCGTGTATGACCTCTGGCACTGGAAGGAGCCGCAGCTCCAGACCCAGCAGCGCCTCAGCGCCGGACGCGACCGGAACCGGACCTATACGGCAGTCTACCACCTCGCGACGAAGAAGTTCGTGCAGCTGACGAACGACTCGATTCCCTCGGTGACGCTGTCGGATAACGGTCGCGTCGGTCTCTCGAGCACTGGCGTCCCGTACGCAGTCGAAGCGATGTGGGGGGAAGGGGGCAGCGACGTCTATCTCGTCGACGCCCTCGCGGGCACACGGAAGCGCATTCGGACCCGCGCGCGCGGCGGCGCCACTCTGTCGCCGACGGCGAAGTACGTCACGTGGTTCGAGGACGGGAAGTGGAACGCCTACACGGTCGCGACGGGCAAGGTCGCCGACCTCACCGGCACGATGACCGTTCGCTTCGACCAGGAGACCTACGATACCCCGAACACGCCGCCGGCGTGGGGCATCGCGGGCTGGATGCCGAACGACGCAAGTGTCCTCGTCTACGACCGGTAC
>JANPKQ010000276.1:0-3984 GCA_031426115.1 Gemmatimonadaceae bacterium
TGGGTGCCGCTCGTCCTCGAGCCGGGCGAGCTCACACGCGAGGCCACCGACAACTACCGCGTCGTCGCGCGACTGAAGGAAGGCGCGACGATCGACGCAGCGCGCCGCGAAGTCGCGTTGCTCGCAACGCGACTGGCAACGGACTTCCGCGGCAACGAGAACACGAGCATGACTGTGGACTCGATGCTCGACGACGCGGTGCGCGACGTGCGCCCGGCGCTGATGCTCCTGCTCGGCGCGGTCTCGCTCCTCCTCATCATCGCCTGCGTGAACCTGTCGAATCTCTTCGCGGCACGGGCAAGCGCGCGCCGAGGCGAGTTCGCCGTTCGCCTCGCACTCGGTGCATCCCGCACGCGGCTGATCGGACAGGCGATCGCCGAGGCGGTGCCGGTGCTGGCGGTGGGCGGCGTGCTCGGCGTCGTCCTCGCTGCATGGATGGTGCGCGCGTTCGTGGCGACCGCGCCGGCGGGACTGGTGCGCGTCGAGAGTATCGCCCTGAGCGCGCCGGTCTGGATGTTCTCGCTGGCGCTCCTCGTCGTGACAGGCCTCGCGGCGAGCATCGCGCCGGCGGTCCAGTCCTGGACGTCGGACTTCACGACCATTGCCAAGGATGGCGGCCGTTCCACGACAGCGGGTCGTGCGCGCTCGCTGGCGCGCCGGAGTGGAGTGGCCCTCCAGACCGCGTTTGCGCTGCCGCTGCTCGTCGGCGCGGGTCTGCTCGTGCAGAGCGTCATCAACGTCACACGCGTGGATGTCGGCTTCGACCCGGAGCGCGTCACGACGCTCAAGTTCGAGGTCTCGCGGAGCAAGCGACCGTCCGACGTGGAAGTCGCCAGCTACTATGCGAGAATGGTCGAAGCGGTGCGTGCCGTACCGGGCGTCGCGAGCGCGGGCCTCGTGAATCGCATTCCGCTCGCCGACGGACAGACGAATTCCATTCACTTTGAGACCGCGACGAGCGCGCCCGACGACCTCACCAACGTCGACACCCGCACCGTGACCCCCGACTACTTCGCGGCGCTCGGCATCCGACTCATCGCCGGTCGCGGGTTCACCGAGCGAGACGATGCCGACGCCCCCGCGGTCGCGATCGTCGATGAGCGCATCGCCCGAACGATCTGGGGCGGGGAGCCGGCGGTCGGCAAGCGCCTCCGCGGGCCGGCATGGCGGGGTGGTGAATGGACGACCGTCATCGGTGTCGTCGCGCATGTGCGCAGCACGGGCCTGGAGATCGATCCCCTCCCACAGGTCTACTGGAGCTACCGGCAGTGGACGCAGGATCGCATGGGGCTCGCGGTGCGGAGCGCGACCGAGTCGGAAGTGCCGGTGGCACGCATCATCGAGGCGATTCGATCGGTGGACCCGGAGCAGAGCGTCTACGATGTGCGCACGATGACGCAGATCATCGATCACTCGCTCGAGCAACGCCGCCTGACGACGATGCTCATGGCCGGATTCAGCGGCCTCGCGCTGCTGCTCGCGGCCGTCGGCATCTACGGCGTCGTCGCCTACGGCGTCACGGAGCGCATCCGCGAATTCGGTATCCGCTTCGCACTTGGTGCGACGCATCGCGAGGTCACCCGGCTCGTGGTCTGGCAGGGGACGTCGATGGCAATCGTCGGCGCGGCGATTGGCCTCGTGCTCGCGATTGCGGCGGCGGGCGTCATGAGCAACCTCGTGTACGGCGTCGCGCCGAGGGATGTGGCGAGCATGATCGGCGCAACGATGGTGCTGATGCTCGTTGCGGGTCTGGCGAGCTATGTCCCGGCTCGGCGCGCAGCGAGCGTGGATCCGGCGATCGCGCTGAGGGCGGAATAACACACCGGCGCCACAGCTGAATCGCCTCCGTTGCCAAAGGCGCGGCGGTGTTGTCCATTCAACCATGGCCGGCATCCACGCGACCGCGCGCATCCACCTCGTCCGCCACGGCCGATCTTCCCACAGCCACGACGGCCGCTGGATGCACTGCGACGAAGTCCACGCCTTCGAGGACGCCTACGACGCCGCCGGCATTCGCGATGATGATACGCCACCACCGGAGCTGATCCGGACTGCCGAGAGCGCGCACGTCATCGCTGCGAGCGACCTCCCGCGCGCCATCGCCTCCGCCACACGCATCGCTCCAGGCCGTGACCCGGATGTCACTCCGCTGCTCCGCGAGTTCCGCCTGGAACCGCCACGCTGGCTGCCCCGGCTTCCGATGCAGGCGTGGGAACTCATCTGCTACGTGCAGTGGACCTATCGCCTGCTCGGCGACGCGCCGAACGACTCCATTCGCCGTGCGGAGGATGCGGCCGAGTGGCTCGCGCAACGCGCCGGCGATTTGGCGACCGTCGTGGCGGTGACCCACGGTGGATTCCGGCGGCTCATCGGGAACCGTCTCGAGCTGCGTGGCTGGCGCACGGGTCCCGGGCCGCGGAGCTACGCGAACTGGAGTGTCTGGTCGTATGCAGGCGACGGAACACAACTCCGCTGACGCCGGGCGCCGCACAAAAGTCTTCGTAATTCGAATACGACGACACGAGACGGACTGGACAGAACCGCTGTGGCGCATTCAATTCGGGCACCTCCCGCACGACCTGACCCGGGCGCCCCGCTGCGATGATCATCCCCACGGAGCCGATCGGAAGCATCCCCAGACCGCCCGAGCTCATCGCGGCCGTCGAGAATGGTTCGATCAGCGACCCCGCCACCCACCAGCTCTACCTCGACGCAACCCGCGATACCATAGAGAGGTTCGAGGCGACGGACTCGCCGGTCATCACCGATGGCGAGCAGCGCAAGTTCCACAACTTCTGGACGTACTCCGTGCACGGACTGCCCAACACGGCGCCGGATGGGTTCACGATCCCCTTCGCGGCAGGACATTCCCGCCGCATGCCGCGGCTCACCAGCGGCCCATTCCGCTATCGCCGCTACGCCGACGCGTACCTCGAAGTCGCCGGCCGCTACGCGACCCGCCCCCTGAAGCAGGCGGTCATTTCACCGTCCGCGCTGAGTCTCATGTATCCCCCCGACGAAATCCCGGGCTACTCGCGCGAAGCGTTCATCGATGACCTCCTCGACGAGCACGAAGCGGAAGTCCGGCGCTGCTTCGCGGCGGGAGCGGTGAAAGTCCAGGTGGATTTCACCGAGGGACGTCTCGCGATGAAGATCGATCCCACGGGCGAGCTGCTCACGAGCTTCATCGACCTCAACAACCTCGCCCTCGCGCGCTTCTCGCACGAGGAGCGTCAACTCATCGGCTTCCATACCTGTCCGGGCGGCGATCGGGACTCGACGCACAGCGCCGACGTGGACTACGCCGAGCTGCTGCCTAGCCTCTTCGAGCTGAAGGCTGGCAACTTCTACCTCGCGCTGGCGGGTGAGCCTGATCGAGAGCGCGTGCTGCGCATCATCAAGCGGCACATGAAGCCGGGCCAGCGGGTCTTCGTCGGTGTCATCGCGCCGATCGATCCGCGGATCGAGACGGCCGAGGAGGTCGCGGAGCGCGTCCTCGAAGCGGCAGCGCACATCCCGCTCGATCAACTCGGCACGACGGACGATTGTGGGTTCGCCCCGTTCAGCGACGACGTATCGACGAGCCGGGACACCGCGTTCGCCAAGATCCGCGCCCGCGTCTTGGGCACCCGACTCGCCGCCGCGCAGCTCTCAGGGTGAGCGGCTCGCATGACGGCGATGACGAGGAGCGCCGACTGCGCGCAGTGCTTCATCACAATGCCGAGACGATCCTCATCGCGCGGCAGCGCGCCGAGCGGGAGCTCGAGCTCGCGAAGGCGGCGCTCGAGATCCGAACGAGCGAGCTCGCCACATCGCTCGCGTTGGTGCAGGCCACGCTCGAGTCCACCGCCGACGGCATCCTCGCGACGGACGACAGCGGCCGGGTCAGCGGTTTCAACGACAAGTTCCTCCAGATGTGGCAGATCCCGCGCGATGCCGCCGCCGCGGGCGATAGCCGTCCACTGTTTGACGCGATTCGCCTTC
>JANPKQ010000277.1:0-4648 GCA_031426115.1 Gemmatimonadaceae bacterium
TGTGACCCCACCGGCGCCCTGGATCGGCTCGGCGATGAACGCCGCGACTTTTCCAGGCGTTGAGTAGCGAATGAGGTCGCGGATGTCGGCGGCGCTCCGCGTCGAGATCTCCTCAGGGCTGCCGCTGAAGGGGCTGCGGTAGGGATCGGGGTTCAGCGCATGGTGCACGTCGCCCGAGCCGGCCGTCGGGAACTTCCATGTATTCAGCGACGTGAGCCCCATCGCCGCCCTGGAGTTGCCGTGGTATGCGTTGCGCACCGCGATGATGTCGGTATTGCCGGTGTAGAGCCGCGCCATGAGAATCGCGAGTTCATTCGCCTCGGTCCCGCTGTTCGTGAAGTAGGTGACGTCGAGGCCTGGTGGCATCTTCGACGCGAGCTTCTTCGCCAGCATCGGGAAGTTCGGGTGGAGGTAGATCGTCGTCGCGTGCTGCAGCGTACCGACCTGCTCCTGCACGCGTTGCACGACCCTTGGATGACAGTGCCCGACCGACACCGTGACGATCCCGGCGAGCATGTCGAGGTAGCGGCGGCCCGTCTCGTCGAAGAGGTACTGCATGTGGCCCTCGACGATGAGCAGCGGCTCCCGGTACAGCGTGAAGATCCCGGGATTCGTGTACTGCTTCCGCATCGCGAGGACTTCAGCCCGCGACGGCCCGTCGTAGGGACGTGGGACATGGTCACAGGGCGGCATCTCGAGGCGTGGTGCGATGGTCGTCATGTCATTGTCTCCCGGTCGTGCTCCACTTGGTGGTGATCTTCTTCGTCTGGGTCCAGAGCTCGATCGAGCCGCGACCGGTGATGTCCCCGACCCCGAACCGTGATTCATTCCAGCCGCCAAAGGAGAACGGCTCTCGCGGAACGGGCACGCCGACGTTGACGCCGATCATCCCGGCGCTCGCCCGCTCCATGACGCGCCGCGCGATCCCGCCGCTCTCCGTGAACACCGCGGCCGCATTGCCGTACGGCGATGCATTCTCGATCGCCAGTGCCTCGTCGATGTCATCGGCGCGAACAATGGCGAGGACGGGCCCGAACACTTCCTCGCGCGCGATGCGCATCTCCGGCGTGACGCCGTCCAGAACGGTCGGCCCGAGGAAGTAGCCCCCTTCCCGACCTGCGACAACGGCGCGCCGGCCATCGACGAGCACGCGCGCTCCCGCGGCTTCCGCTTCATCGATGTATTCGATGATACGATCCTTCGCGGCGGCGGAGATCACCGGCCCGATGTCCACCCCCGTCACGATCGCCCGCGCGACCTCGACCATCCGCGCGACGATGTGATCGCTGTCGGACACCGCGACCATCACCGACGCCGCCATGCAGCGCTGGCCGGCGCTGCCGGCCATTGACGCGACAATGTTGGTCGCGGTCGTATCGCGCTCGGCGTCCGGCATGACGATGAGGTGGTTCTTGGCGCCACCGAGGGCGAGGCAGCGCTTCAGCGTCGCCGTGGCCCGGCGATAGACCGCCTTCGCCGTGCTCGTCGAGCCGACGAAGGAGATGGCCGCGATGCCGGGATGGTCGCAGAGTGCCTCGACCGCGGCCCGCCCCCCGTGCACGACGCCGAACACCCCCGCCGGCAGTCCCGCCTCCGTGAGCAGGTCCGCGATGCGCATCGCGCTCAGCGGCACGTGCTCGGAGGGCTTGAGGATGAGGCAGTTGCCGAGGGCGATCGCGTTCGGAATGGACCAGTGCGGCACCATGCTGGGGAAGTTGAACGGCGTGATCGCCGCGACGACGCCGACGGGAAAGCGCTCGACGCGGCATTCGATGCCGCGGCTCACCTCGAGCACTTCGCCGGTCGCGATCTGCGGCAGCGAGCAGGCGAATTCCGTCAGCTCTGCTGCCTTGAGGACCTCGGCGCGCGACTCGACGAGCGTCTTCCCGTTCTCGCGGGTGATGAGTGCGGCGAGCTCGTCGAGGTGCAGCTCGAGGAGCGCCTTGTAGCGGAAGAAGACCTGGACACGCTCCTTGATCGGCGTCGCGGACCATGCGGGGAAGGCGGCGCGGGCCGCGGTGACCGCCGCGTCGACTTCAGCTCGCGTCGAGAGGGGGACGTGCGCGATGACGTCGCCCGTTGCCGGGTCATGGACATCGATGTGAGGGAGATCGGTGTCGACGAGGGTTCCGCCGATGCAGTTGCGGACCCGATCCTGGACGGAGAGCATGGGCGAAGGACAGAGAGAAGGCCGCGCAGTCGAGACGGCGCGCGTCGGCGGCGCCCATTGATTTCGCCCACCACGCACGCCGTGTCAACCAAAGTCTTCCGCGCTGGCGCGTCCGCTGCCCCTGTCTCCGGGTGGCGGCGACCGCTCCTCGTCACCGTTGACCGCGTCATGGCAATCCGACATGTTCGAAGCCCAGTCTATCCTACCTCCGGAGGCCTGATGTTCCCCCCACGCCTGGTCCGCACTACTTCATCCATCCCGGTCGCGACCTCTGCGGCCGTATCCTGGCGCCGACCGTGTCTCCGTATCGCGGTGGCCGTCTTCGCGGCGGTCCTGGTTGTGTCGCCGCTCGCCGCCCAGGGCACCGGCCGGATCACCGGGACCGCAACCGATTCGGCCAGCGGCCGTCCGATCGGCAACGTCCAGGTCAGCGTCGTCGGCACCCGTCTCGGCGCGGCCACGGACGAGGCCGGACGCTATTCGATCAATGCGGTCCCCGCGGGCACCTATTCCGTCGAGACGCGACGACTCGGCTATCGGCCGCGCACGGTCACCGGCGTCGCGGTCACCGAGGGTAGCACGGCGACGGCAGACTTTCCGCTTTCGGCGAACGCGCTCGTGCTCCAGTCGGTGGTGACGACGGGTGTGGTCGATCCGACATCCGGGACGCGGGTGCCGTTTACGGTTGGGAAGGTCGATGTCGGCCAGCTTCCGGTCCCTGCGACGAATGCCGTCGAGGCAATCCAGGGCAAGATCGCCGGTGTGACGATCGTGCCGCTCGGGCAGCCGGGCAGCGGAACCGGCATTCTCCTGCGCACGCCGACAAGCATCAACAAGTCGAATGCACCGTTGATGGTCGTGGACGGCGTCATCCAGAGCCAGTCGTTCGGCGCGGCCACCGCCGACCTCGAGTCGATGGACATCGAGAGCATCGAGGTGGTGAAGGGAGCTGCCGCGGCGTCGCTGTACGGGTCGCGCGCGGCCAGCGGAGTGATCGCGATCCGCACCCGCCGCGGCAGCGAGCTTTCCTCCGGCGCCACGCGATTCACGTTGCGGACGGAAGCAGGCACGAACCGACTCGGCGGGGAGATCGATTGGGCGCGCAATCACTACTACCGCACTAATCCGACAACCGGCGGATACGTCAACGCTGCGGGCCGCGACACCACTCGCGCCGGGCGCGTCGCGGATTCGACCCACAAGCGGTTCCAGGACAATGCGTACACGGATCCGGTGTACGACCAGGTCGATCGTTTCTTCGATCCCGGACAGTTCTTCAAGAACTCGCTCAACGTCGCCCAGAACACCGGGCGTACGAACTGGTTCCTGTCGCTCGTCAACAGCCGCGAGGATGGCGTGGTCCTCAACAGCGGCAAGTACGAGCAGAACGACGTGCGCCTCAACCTCGATCACCGTCCTTTCGATCAGGTGCGGCTTTCGTTCAGTGGGTATCACAGCCGATCGGAGCGCAACGAACTGTACGGCGACACCTTCTTCGACCTCATCAACCAGGCGCCGGACGTCAACCTTCGCATTCCAGACCCTGACGGAACCCCGTACCTGTTCCAGGGTGATCCCCAGGATCCTCGCGAAGAGAACCCCCTTTACGTACTCGCCACTGAAGACAGCAGGCGGAAGCGCGCACGGACTCAGGGGAGTCTCGCTGCCCGATACGAGCCACTGGGTTGGTTGAGTGTGGACGGCAACCTCAGCTACGACCGCTCGGACCGCCGCAACGACTTTTTCCTCGATCAGGGCCTGAAGACCGAGGGCTTCTCCGGTGGCGGACTCGGCGAGATCACCCAGACGACCGGCACGACAGACGCACTCAACGCCGATGTCAGCGCCAACCTGCTGGGGCAGTTCGGCGCCACCACCGTGCGCACGACTTTACGCGCCGTAATGGAGCGCGAAACGAACCAGGTGACGACCGCCGAGGGCGAGAACCTGACGTCCGGCGGCGTGCGTAGCCTCTCCAACGCCCAGGTGCTCAATAGTTCCGGGACGCTGGAAGAGATTCGCGCCACGGGGTACTTCGCCAGCGTCGCTGGCGATTACGCCGGCAAGTACATCGGCGATGCGCTCATTCGGCGTGATGGAAGCTCCCTCTTCGGGCCGGCCGAGCAGTGGAACACGTACTATCGCTTGAGCGGAGCATACCGCGTCAGCGAAGAGGGCTGGTGGCCGTGGCCGGCGGTGACCGAGTTCAAGCTTCGCGCCTCCCAGGGCACGGCTGGCACGCGTCCCGACTTCGCCGATCAATTCGAGACCTACAACTTCGCGCCGGGCGGAAACCTGGTGAAGCAGAATCTCGGCAACGTGGCGCTGAAGCCCGAAAAGGCGACCGAGACCGAGTTGGGGCTGGACGCCATTTTCCGCGACCGATACTCGCTTCAGCTGTCGTATGCGCGCGTGACGGTCGTTGACGAACTGCTTCAGATTCCACTCGCCGGGTTTTTCGGCTACGGGAACCAGTGG
>JANPKQ010000278.1:0-14950 GCA_031426115.1 Gemmatimonadaceae bacterium
GTCGTTCCGCCGTTCCAAACCACGCCTTTGCAGCTAGCCTGTGAGCTCGTGGCCAAGCTGCTTGCCGCTCGTCGCACGCTTTCCAACCATATCCATCACCACCAGGAGCGGACAGCCGAGAGCTAGCCTACGGGCTGTCAGGAGGTGTCTTCGGCTTCCTCGGGACCGTCCGCGTCCAGATCGCGACCGCGCCGCACGGATTCTGCGGATCAATGAACTCGAACGGACGCGTCGATTCACGCGCGTACACTTCGATCCCGGCGATGTCGTCCGCGTAGTACGCGTCGTAATCGCGGACCCTGTCGTTGATCCCGTCCACGAACAGCGATGGCGTGCAGCTCGCGCGTCCGATGCCCGTCGTCGCACCGCGCATCATCGTCACGACGGAAACTGCGCCACGCCGCTCGACCTGTACGCCGAGGACGTCCTGGAGGAGCTGGCTGAGCTTCACGCTCGGCCCTCGCTTCCCGATCTCTTCCGACGTGCGGAAGGTCCCGAACCCGGAGCGGCGGCGCCGGTCGAACTCCGCGAGATTCCGCGAGTACACCATCTCGCCGCGGACGGTCACCGTCGACAGGATCTCCGCCGACTTCGCGAGGACGACATTGGTGGTCGCCGGCCGCGACTCCGCAAGCTGAACGACCGACGTCACCGGCACGTAGCCGATCACCCGGATCTCGAGCGTCTGCGTTCCCCCGGGAAGGCCCTCGAGCGTGAATGCCCCGCGTTCATTGGTCGTCGCGCTGACTCCCGTTCTCCAGATCAACGCATGCGCGTTCACCACCGGCTTGCCGGTGTGATCGACGACGATGCCGCTGAGCCGCGCGCGGCCGCGCCACGCCGTCTCGGTGCGTGTCGTACCGGCCGCCGCACTCGTGTCGTCCGCAGGCACCGGTACGAGTGCCGCCCCACCGACGAGGAAGCTCGTGTAGCGAAGTCCGTTTGCGGGCACATCGATCTCGATGAATCCGCTCGAATCGGATGCATTGAACGCGCGCGCCTGGAGCACGGCACCGCTCGGCAAGCCGCATATCGCGAAGAACCCGGGCTCGGCCGACTGACCGGTGACCCGCGGGGTGCGCTGGCGCACGGAGCTCCCGTCGATGATGGTTTCGCTCCATTCGACCATCACCGACGCCCCGCCGATCGCCATCTGGTCATCGGTGGAGCGCACGTGCCCGATGAGCATCCCGGTCGAATCATTCGCGCTGCCGGCGGGACAGATCGTCGCGATCACCGTGCGCGCCGACGGCGTCGCGAGGTCCACGCGCTGGGTCGTGGTACTGACCTCCACGCGCCGCGGCGCGGCTTCGAGCCCCAGTGAATCGAGCGCCGGAGTGAAGAACCCCGCGAGATAGGAGCCCGGCGGAAGGTCGCGAATGGAATAGCGGCCATCCGCGCCGGAGACCGCCGTGGTCGGACGTGCCGCCGGGTCGTTCGCGTTGACGAACTCGATCGTCGCGCCGGCGATCGCACGGCTGGTGATGCTGTCGTAGACCACACCGCTGACCGTCGCCGAGGGGCGCGGTGGTGGAGCGCCGATGGTCGGCGGTTGGGCTCCGCCGAGTCGTGAAGCGATGAAGAGCGCAGCCGCCGCATGCGCCGTGGGATGCCAGTGCCGAAGAGACATTCCAGACCCTACGGCGACTCGCCGTCGGGAGCAAGGGGACCTTTGCCATCCGGGCGACGGCGCGCCACCTTTGGCAGCCCCACCGCTGGCGCCCCCACCCGCAGCGGGATTCCCGTTCATTGCCGGAGGACCCCCATGCTCCCCCACGCGACTCATCACCGACGCAGGGCGTCGTGCTTCATCACCACCCTGGTCGCGGTCGCGATGACCATCGGTCCCGCCGTCGTGATCGCCCAGCAGCCGGCGGCGAGAGGCGCAGCGTCCCGATCGATCGAGGATCGCACGGCGGGCTTCAGGAAGCTCGACGGTTTCTTCCCGCTCTACTGGGATTCGACCGCGGGGCAGCTCTTCATGGAGATCCCGCGACTCAACACCGAAGTCCTCCACGTGGTCGGCCTCGCCGCCGGTCTCGGCTCGAATGACATCGGCATCGACCGCGGCGGCCTCCAGGGATCGCGCATCGTCCGCTTCGAGCGCGTTGGCCCGAAGATTCTCATGGTCCAGCCGAACTACGACTTCCGTTCGTCGAGCACCAATCCCGCCGAAGTGCGGGCCGTGCGGGATGCGTTCGCGCGATCGGTGCTCTGGGGCTTCACCGTCGCGGCCGAGAGTGACGCCGGGCGGCGAGTGCTGGTGGACGTCACGGACTTCCTGCTACGCGACGCGACCAACCTCGCGGGCCGGCTGACGCCGGGCTCCTACCGGCTCGACAACACGCGCAGCACGATCTACATGCCGATGACGCAGAACTTCCCGAAGAACACCGAGATGGAGGCCGAGCTGACCTTCATCGCCCAGCCGGGCGCGGGGGGTGGCCGCGGGGGTGGCGCATTCTTCGAGGGCGTCGGGAGTGTTGCCGCATCGTCGGAAGCGGCAAGCATCCGGGTGCACCAATCGTTCGTCGAGCTTCCCGACTCCAACTACACGCCGCGCGCCTACGACCCCCGCGCCGGTTTCTTCGGTACGACCTGGGAGGACTACTCCACTCCCCTGGGCGAGCCGATGACGAAGCGCTTCATCAGCCGCCATCGCATCGAGAAACGCGATCCGCGCGCGGCGATCAGCTTGCCCGTAAAGCCGATCACCTACTATCTCGATCCCGGCACCCCCGAGCCGGTCCGCTCGGCGCTGCTCGATGGAGCGCGCTGGTGGAACCAGGCATTCGAGGCGGCCGGCTATCGAGATGGCTTCCGCGTCGAGCTCCTGCCGGAAGGCGCGAGCTCCATGGACATCCGATACAACGTCATCAACTGGGTGCACCGGTCCACGCGGGGCTGGAGCAGCGGCGCCAGCGTCACCGATCCGCGCACCGGCGAGATCATCAAGGGTGTCGTGACCCTCGGCTCGCTGCGCGTTCGCCAGGACTGGATGATCGCCGAGGGGCTCCTTCAGCCCTACGGGAACGGCGACGAGCAGACACCGGAGATTCGGGCCTGGGCGCTCCAGCGCATGCGGCAGCTCTCGGCGCACGAAGTGGGACACACCCTCGGCCTCGGGCACAACTACTACAACAGCGAAGCCGGCCGCATCAGCGTCATGGATTATCCGCACCCCCTCGTGACGCTGCGCCCCGATGGCACCCTGGATCACTCACAGGTCTACGCCGATGGCATCGGCGACTGGGACAAGGTCGCGATCGACTATGGGTATCGCGACTACCCGGACGGGACGACTGAAGCGCCCGCGCTCCAGCAGATCCTCGACCGCGCCTGGACGCGCGACGTTCGCTACATGACGAACCAGGATGTGGGGGCGAGCGCGCGTGTGGATCAATGGGCCAACGGCACCGATGCGGGCGCGGAGCTGATGAGGATGCTCGAGGTGCGTCGTGTCGCCCTGTCGCGGTTCGGCGAGAACGCCATCAAGCGCGGGATGCCCATCGCGCAGATGGAGGAAGTGCTGGTGCCTCTTTACCTCCACCACCGCTACCAGGTGGAGTCGGCCGCGAGCACCCTCGGCGGCATGCACTACATCTATGCCCTGCGCGGCGATGGCCGGGAGCCGGTGCGCATGGCCTCGGCCGCGGAGCAGACCGGCGCCCTCCGCGCACTCATGAGCGCGCTCTCGCCGGCGGCGCTCGCGCTGCCCGATGCCATCGTGAAAAAGATCCCGCCCCGTCCGTCCGGGTATGGCCGCACGCGCGAGCTCTTCCCACGCTACACCGGCCAGATGTTCGACGCCGTGACGCCCGCCGTGGTGGCCGCGCAGCACGTCGTCGGGACGCTGCTCACCGCCGACAGGGCGGCGCGCCTCGTCGAGCAGAAGGCGCTCGACCCGTCGCTGCCCGGCCTGGAAGATGTTCTCGCGGCCCTCAACACCGCGAGCTTCAACGCCACGGTGCGCAATCCATACGAGGCCGAGGTGAAGCGGGCCGTGGAGCGCGTGGTCATCGATGAGCTCATCGACCTCGCCGGCAGTGCGCCCATGTCGCAGGTGCGCGCGATCGCGACCCTTCAGCTCCAGCGCCGCGCGGCAGTGCTGGGCCGTGCGGGGCAGGGTGCCGGTGCCAGCTCGGCGCAGGGCAGTGCGACCTCGGCCGCTGCTCATGCGGCGCTGCTGTCGTCGGACATCACGCGGTTTCTCACCCGGCCGGCAACGGCGGTGGCCGTTCGGTTGCCCGGTCCCGATGTGCCGCCGGGTGCGCCGATCGGCGAGCCGGCCATGGACTGGCTCCGCCGGGTCGAGTCGGCGTGCTCCATGTACGACCGTATATGGTGGTAGCTGGCGCCCGGTTTCCGGGTGTGGGGCATCCATGGAAACCGGCGGCAAGAGATGGTTGATTGTGTGAGCCCCAGCACACATGATGTCCCACCGGATGAAGGCCCGATGCAGGACCTCGTCAGGGAAAAGTGCTCGCGCAGGGAAGGTGATGGTAGAAACCAATGACCAGGCGCGACCGCTGCGCCTCTTGATCGCTGAGCGCCGCGGGTGGATGGCTCGCACGCTGCTGAGCGTACTGGACGCGACGCACTGGACGTCGAGTCACGTTCGCACGGGCGCCGAAGTTGTCGACCAGCTGCGGCGAGCCATTCCCGATGTCGTCATGATCCACGACGATCTCGGCGACTACAGCGCGCTGGACTTGTGCGTGCGGCTCCGTTCCGAGGGCCGCATCGGGTTGACCACCCCGATCGTGGTCGTGTCCACCGATCCGACCCGGACGCGTCGCATTGCCGCGTATCGGGCGGGTGCATGGGAGTATGTCGTGCTACCGCTCGATCCCGAGGTCCTTCTCATCCGCCTGGAAACGTTCGCCCGGGCCCACCGTGCCGTCGAGCAGCTGTCCGAGTCCGCGCTGCTCGACCCGGAAACCGGGCTGTACAATACCGCCGGAATGGCCCGCCGATCGGAAGAGGTCGCTTCCGATGCGCGCCGACGTCACGATGCCTTGAGCTGCGTTGCGCTCGTGCCGAAGCCGGCGGCGAATGGCTCGACATCGCGCGCCACGCGCGATGCCATGGTGCCCGAGTTCGGCCGGCTCA
Source organism: Gemmatimonadaceae bacterium (assembly GCA_031426115.1). Lineage (GTDB taxonomy): Bacteria > Gemmatimonadota > Gemmatimonadetes > Gemmatimonadales > Gemmatimonadaceae > JANPKQ01. The sequence goes on from JANPKQ010000278.1 coordinate 5,113, forward strand.
TCCGGCGGAGTGCCCGAATCTCGGATGTCATGGGGAGGGGCGATGGTTCGGTCGTGATCATCGCGCCGGCAACACCGCTGGGGGGCGCGGAACGGCTCGTCCAGCGCCTGCAAGGCGCGATCTGGTCGGACGCGCCCTCGTCGGTGACGCTTGCCGGTGCCGTCGGGATGAAGGCCGGCTTCTGCTCGGCGATGGACTTCTCGAGGTCCACGCTGACGATACCGGAAATGCTGGGGCGTGCGATCCAGATCCTCGAGACGGTCGACTCCGGCCGAACCGGAGAAATCCATGGGGAGTCGGTTCCCCTGACGTCGCCGAACTGATCGGTCGGAAACCCCGTGGTGTGATGCTCGATACACCGGCCCGGGGTGTGCAGATTAGAGCGCTTTAATCGATGAGCATGTCCTCGGCAGGCGCCCCGGCAGGGGTGAGCGGCGCACGGGTTGCGCCGGGTTCGCGACGCTGCGACGGCGAGGCTGCGCAACGGGAGAGTCGATCGAATGACAGGAGAGCTGGCCGACGTAGAAGTCGCAATTCCCCTGACGGCTGATCCGCTGGCGATCTCCCCCGAAGTGAAGGGGAGCATCCGGATGCTGATCGTCGAGGATGACCGCACCCTTCGCGAGGGGCTGCTGATCACCCTTCGGTCGGAGGGCTACAACGTCACGGCGGTGACCTCGGGTGAGGAAGCGCTCGAGACCATACGCCGCTCCAGGTACGAGATCATCCTCACCGATCTCCACCTCCCCAAAGTCACCGGTATCGACGTCGTGCGCGGCGCCCTCCAGGCGCACCGCGACACGATCGTCGTCATCATTACCGGAAACCCGAGCGTCACCAGCAGTATCGAGGGCCTGCGCGCCGGCGCCTGGGATTACCTGCCGAAGCCGTTCTCGGCCACCCACCTCCAGATCCTGCTCGGCAGGGCGGCGCATGCCGTGCTTCAGGCGCGGGAGACGCGTGAGCTCCGAGCCCAGCTGCTGCGGCAGGGATCGGCCGGGCCGGGGATCACCTTGCTCGGGACGACGCCGGCCTTCCGCGATGCGCTGAACCTCGCGCGCCGTGTCGCAAGCACGGACGCGTCCGTCTTTCTCAGCGGCGAGAGCGGGACGGGTAAGGAGCTGTTCGCGCAGTTCCTCCATCAGAACAGCCGCCGGGCCAAGAAACCGTTCGTCCCCATCAACTGCGCGGCGCTTCCCGAGACCCTGCTGGAATCCGAGATGTTCGGGCACCGGAAGGGGGCGTTTACCGGAGCCGACCGGGACAAGCCGGGGCTCCTCGAGACGGCGCACGGCGGAACTCTGTTCCTCGACGAGCTCACCGAGATGTCGGTGCCGCTCCAGGCGAAGCTCCTGCGCGTGCTGCAGGACGGCGTCGTCCGCCGGGTGGGAAGCGAGACAGCCGATGCGGTCGTCGATGTGCGCTTCATCTCGGCCACCAACCGCGATCCACAGAAGGCGGTGGCGGACGGGGCGCTGCGCCCCGACCTGCTCTATCGGCTTCGCGTCGTTCCCATCCGCATTCCTCCCCTTCGCGAGCGGGCCGATGACATCGCCCTCCTCGCGACGCACTTTCTCTCCCATTTCTGGGAGCGCCACCGGCGTCCCGGCACCCAGCTTCCGCGCTTGACGGAAGAAACCCTGTCGTTCCTCAAGTCCCGGACGTGGCGTGGGAACGTTCGGGAGCTCCAGAATGTCATCGAGCACCTCGCGGTGCTCGCCGAGCCCGGGAAGGAAGTGCATCCGGGCGACCTCGCGCTGATGGATGACCCGGGCGCTCCGGTGGTCGGGTCCGCGCCGTCAGCCGATGTGCTCCGCCAGGATTTTCACACCGCCAAGGAGCGGCTGGTGACGGACTTCGAGCGAACCTACCTTCGAAGCCTCGTTGACAGGTCGGGCGGAAACATGTCTCGCGCAGCGCGGCTCGCGAGCATCGACCGCACGACGCTCTACCGGTTGATGGAGAAGCACAATCTCGGCACGCCGCGTGACCCGGGCATCGAGTTGGAGGGGTGATTCGTTCGAGCATGGGCGGGAATGCTGGCTCCCCGCGGAGCAGAGGCGGCACGTGACCGGCGTGGAATCCATTCCGCGCGACGGGGGCCACCACCCGTGCGGTAACGTCGCGCCCCTGTTCTGGAAGGCGATGCGCGGAGCGGCAGCCGTGCCCTTCGCGGGCACGAGCCCCGGCCCCTCCGACGAAGAGCTCGCCGAGCATCTTCCGTTGCTCTGGGATGCGGTCTGGCAGGCGGCGGCGGGACGGGAGCCGCGGATCGAGCAGTGTCCGCCGCAGGCGCATGCGCGCCACCTCCTCGACAACGTTCGCCGCTCCTTCCTCGAGCTCATTCGGGGCGTCGAGGGGCATGTCCCGGTCAGCGAAGTCATTCGCGTGCTCGATGCGATCGAGCAGGTGCAGCGGACCGTGGACCGCGACGGGTTGCGGAAGTTCCAGCAGCAGGCCTCCGGATCGTCGGGACTCGAGCTGCTCGTTGAAGTCGCCCACGACCTCCGCTCGCCGCTCACGTCGATTCTCTTTCTTGCGGACACCATGCGGGCCGGCCGCACACCGCTCGATCCGACGCGCTCGCGCCAGCTCAAGCTGATCTACAGCGCGGCCTTCGAGCTCAGCTCGCTCGCGAACGACCTCACGGAGCTCGGCCAGGGTGGCGACCAGCTTCTGGAGCGGGAGCCGGTGGCGTTCGCGATTCCCAGTCTCCTGCATTCGGTTCGGGACATCGTCCAGCCGATCGCGGAGGAGAAGGGACTCGAGGTGCGGATCGGTCCCGTGGGCGCCGAGCACCGCGTCGGCCACCCGGCAGCGCTGGGTCGGGTGCTACTCAACCTCGTGACCAACGCGCTTCGGTGCACCGACGTCGGGTTCGTCGAGCTCACCGCGCAGGATCTTTCTCCGACGCGCATGGAGTTCTCGGTGCGTGATAGCGGCCCCGGCGTTCCGAAGGAGGTCATCGACAGCCTCTTCCAGCCGTTTGATGCCCTCAAGACTGCCCGCGCGCGTGCATTCTCCAGCAGCGGCCTTGGCCTCGCGATCTGCCGCCGGCTCGTCACGACGATGGGTGGCGACCTCCGGGTGAAGTCCGCCCCCGATCGCGGCTCGTGCTTCTACTTCCAGCTCGAGCTTCCCGCCGATCCGTCCGAGGCGCGGCAGATCTCTCCGGCAGAGCACGAGGGCGGCTGTGAGCTGTTCGACTCGGACGGCGCGGCCGTGGCCGCCGTAGTCTCGGACGTATCCGCGGCTGAGGTGGCGAGCAACGCCAGCTGACCGGGCGCGGCAATGGCGCGAGGCGCCCGCGCCATCCATTTTCAGTCGGCCGCCCGCGCCGTGTTCCACAACCGTCACGGCATCATGAGGGGCGTGCGAATCACCCTGGAGGGCACAATTGATGTATTCGCAGATCCGAACCCTTCTCGCGGTCAGCGCGATCATCGTGGCCAGTGCGTGCGCGTCCGCCGCGAAGACCCCCGCTCGCCAGCACAACGTCGTCACCGCCGAGGAGCTGCTGCGGGCGGGTGATGTGAACCTGTACGAGGCGCTCGGCCAGCTGCGGCCCGCGTTCCTTCGCTCCCGGGGCATCATCACCGGGGCGACGTCCCCCGCAGCGCCCATTCAGGTCTACATTGACGGCATGCGGATGGGTGAGCCCGACCACCTGCGGCAGATCTTCGCGAAGAACGTCGCCGAGGTCCGGTTCCTCGAGCCGCAGCAGGCGATCGCGCGATTTGGCGGCAACAATACGGGCGGAGCGCTGGTCATCGTCATGAAGTAGCCGCGACTCGTGGCAGGGTGAAACGAAAAGAGCCGCGCGGCATTTGCCGCGCGGCTCTTTCCGTTGCCGTGCCTGTACGGTTTACCGGACGTTGCAACCTGCTTCGTAGGTCAGCGACGCCGTCGGGTTCTTGTCCCAGTAGATCCGGGTCAGGAAGTTGTCCGTACCCTGCCGCGCGACTGCCGCGGCATACTGCGTCTTGTTGACCGCCGACTCGTTCGTCGAGTAGTACAGGCGCCGCGGGATCTGGGCGATGATGGCACTCGGCCCCGGCTTCACGATCGTCGGCTGGCAGGTGCGGCGGATCTCCGACCACGCCTGGATCGGATCGACGTACAGTGCCAGCCACTTCTGGATGGCGATCCGCTTGAGGCGCTCGACCTGCGTCGTCGCGGCGGCGTAGGCGACCGTCGCGCTCGCGAGGTACGCGGCCGTCTCGGCGCCACCGACGCCCCACATTTCCATCGAGCGCGTGATGGCGGCCGTGTAGAACCCTGCCGCCTGGGCCGGTGTCAGGCCGCCGATGCTCAGCTCAGCCGCCTCGGCGCGAATGAACTCGACCTCGGCCGCCGTCATCAGGTACGACGGAAACTTCGAGCCGTTCCCACCGAACGTTCCGTAGGCCGTCGCGCCGGGGTAGAACACTGCCCCGGGACGTGATGTGTTCGGGATCAGCGGCGACGCCTGTGCGTGCGTGAGCGCGTTGAACAGGCCCACGTAGCACGGCGGAGCGCCCGAGGGGCAATACCGCAGCGTCCGGCCCGCGACTTCAGGGATGTCCACCGTCGCCGGCATCGCGTAGATCGGCAACCGGGGATCCGAATAGTCGCGGAGGTACGTCAGCAGGCGACTCGAGATCCGATGGTCATCGCGCGTCTTGAAGTTACCAGCCCACGGGCTGTCGTAGATGCCGTCGCCCGGCCAGACGAGGTCCGCGTTGTCGGCATTGGTGGTGATGATCCCGCCGGCAGCCGCCATCGCTGCCTGCAGCTCCGCGCTCGCCTTCGGCTTGTCCACGTTCACGAGACGCAGCGCGTGACGCATGCGCAGCGAGTTGGCGAACCGACGCCACTGGGCCGGGTCGCCCGCGTAGATCGGGTCAGCCGAGCCGAACTCGTTCGACGCCGTGCCAAGCGATGTGGACGCGGCGGCGAGTCTCACGAACAGCGCGTCGTAGATGTCCTTCTGCATGTCGTACTTCGGCGACAGGATGCCGGAGTCGGCCTTGAAGGCCTCGGAGAAGGGGACGTCGCCGAAAACATCGGTGAGGATCCCGAACTCCCACGCCTGCATGATCCTCGCTGGGCCGGAGAGTCCCGGCTTGGACTCCGCATCGCCGCGTCTCGCGATGAGCTCGAGATCCTGCAGCTCATTGCTGTACGACCCGTTGAAAAGACCCGACGTGCTGCTCGCGCGGAGGCGGCCGTACTGGTCGGACTCCGGATACTGCACCTCGGCGAGGTGCTGCGAGAGGAACGCGTAGCGCGTTCCTCCGACGCCATCGAGCCAGCGGCCCACGGCGTTCCGCGTGGCATTGGTGAACAGCGCGGTCGACGGTGCGTCGGTCGGGCTGTTCGGGTTGTTGTTGACGTTCGTCACCTTGTCGGGGTCGCACGCGGTCGCGAACATCGCGAGCGCGGCAACGCCGCCGACGAAGAGCCTTCTATTGGTCATGGATTCGTGATCTCCTGATAGCCGTTACGGCGTGATCCGTACGTTGACACCGAAGCTCTTCGTGTTGCCCGGGAACGCGTATTCGATTCCCTGGAAGTTGCCTGAGCTGTAGGCGAACTCCGGATCGATGTTCGGTACGTCCGTCCAGATGGCGAGGTTGCGGCCGACGAACGCGAGGCTCACCGACTCCGTCCGCAACATCGTGGACCACCGTTGCGGGAGGTCGAAGCCGACGCGGACTTCGCGAAGCTTCGTGTAGCTCGCGTCGTAGGTGTACTCGCCGACGTTGTAGAAGAGACTCTGGAAGTACTGCTCCGCCGGCAGGCTGACTTCATTGGGCTCGCCGGTGTCGACATCGATGCCTCTCGCAACGACGCCGGGGTTGTCCCAGTCCACTTCACGACCACGCAGGGAGCTCTTCAGCACGCCCGAGTAGTCGCCGATGTAGTTGCTGTAGCTCATGATCTTGCCGCCGCGGCGCATGTCGAACAGCACGCCGAGCGAGACGTTCTTGTACGTGAACTGGTTCTGAAGGCCACCCGTCCACTTCGGCTGGATCGATCCGAGGTAGGTGAAGGTGTCGGACAGGACCGGTACACCGCCCGAGATCAGCGCCTGGCCGATCTGCGCGGTGCTGCAGCTGCCATCCGTGACGGCAGCCGCATCGCAGCGGACGGTGCCGTATCCCCAGATCGAGCCGTAGGGCTGGCCCTTCTTCGCCTCGAGCCGCACATCGCCGAACAGGCCGTTGCCGAGCACGATGCGGTCAACGCCATTCGCGAGCTCCGCGACCTTGTTGCGGTTCCGCGAATAGTTGAACGTCGAGGTCCAGGTGAAGTCGCCCATCTGCACAGGCGTCACGGACGCGAGTCCGTCGAATCCCTTGTTGATCATCTTGCCGGCGTTGAGCAGCTTCGACGCATAGCCAGACGTCGACGAGACCGGCACGAGGTAGATCTGGTTGCGCGTATCCTTGTTGTAGACCGAGAGGTCGAGCGACGCACGGCCCTCGAAGAACTCGGCTTCGATGCCGAACTCCGTGGAGCGCGTGATCTCCGGCTTCAGGTTCGGCTCGAGAAGCTGGTCGCCGAGGGAGAACTGCGACTGCCCCGCGAACTTGTTTGCGTTGCCGGCAAAGGTCGTCGCGAGCTGATACGGATCGGCATCGTTGCCGACGCGCGCGATGGAGCCGCGGATCTTCAGGTACGACATGACACGGTTCTGGATCGCGGGCAGCATGTCGCTGAGGACGAGCGACGTCGCGACCGACGGGTAGAAGTAGGAGTTCTCACCCTTCGGAAGCGTCGATGACACGTCATTCCGGGCGGTGCCTTCCACCGTCCAGTAGCCGTTCAGCGTCACCGCCGCGGAGCCGAACACGCTGTTCATGTTCCGGCGCGTAAGGGTCTGGCCCAGGGTCGGCGTGATGGCCGCGTTGGAGACGTTGTAGATCTCCGCCACGGAGAGGCCCGTCGTCTGGGTCGTCAACGTGTTGAAGAACTCGCGGCGCAGGTTGCCACCGACCATCGCCAGTACGCTGAGGTTGGTGCCGATCTCGCGATTGGCGTTCAGCATCAGCTCGGTGTTGTTCTCGTTGCGGTAGTCGTTGATCAGTGCGAAGCCGCCCTGAAACGCCGGGTTGACGTACGTGCCGTTGAGGAACGCCGCTCCGAAGCGCTGGTCGATGTTGAATCGGAAGATGTCGGATCCGGTCTTCGCCGAGGCCGTGAGCCAGGGCGTGAGCTTGTACGCCGCCGATCCCTGGACCATGAAGCGGTCGCGGTTGGCGCTGACCTCGTTCTCGTTCTGGATGTAGAACGGGTTGTTGTGATAGTTGTAGTTCCAGTTGTACTCGCGGCCATTGGGGCCGTTGTTCTCGGTCGCCCCCTGCGAGTAATTCCGCAGCGCTTCGGTGTCGACCTGGCGGCCGAACCAGTAGAACTGCTCCATGATCGAGTTGTTGTAGCCAGTGCCCGAAGGATTGCGGTTGTTGTTCCGGGCGTACTGGAGCACGGCGGTCGTGGAGAGGCGCGACGTGACTTCCAGGTTGCCGCTCAGCATCCCGTTGACCTTGCGGAACGTGTTGTTCGGGACGTAGCCGTCGGTGTTGTCGAGGCCGAGCGACATGCGGGCATTGGCGCGCTGGGTGCCGCCGCTGACCGCGATGGTTGACGAGGAGCTGTGACCCGTCTGGAAGAAGTCCTTGACGTTGTCCGGCTGCGCGATCCACGGGGCGCCGTCCGGCGCGTTGAACTGCCGGCAGGGGGCGGTCTGGTCGTAGGTGTTCGGAGCGGCAGCGTTGTACCGCGGATCACCCTTGGGGATGAACTGACAGCCGACGGTGCGGCCGTCGAGCCGTGGGCCCCAGCTCTGGTCGCAGCCATCGCAGTTGCCGGCGCCGGCGCCGTCCACGTAGTCGAATGCACCGCCCGCGCCCTGCCCGTACTTGTTCTGGAAGTCCGGCAGACGGCCGGGACGCTCCCACAGGTACGACGTCGTGAAGTCGGTGCGCATGCGGCCTTCGGTCGCCATGCCCTTCTTCGTCGTGATGACGACGGCGCCGTTCTGCGCGCGCGAACCGTAGATCGCGGCGGCATTTGGGCCCTTGAGGACGGTGAACGTCTCGACGTCCTCGGGATTGATGTCGCTGATCGCGTTGCCGAAGTCGTAGCCATTCCCGAGGCTGCCACCGCGGTTCGAGTTCGAGACGGGGATGCCGTCCACGATGAACAACGGCTGGTTGTTGCTCGAGAAGGTGTTCTGGCCGCGGATGATGATGTTCACCGAGCCGCCCTGCGTGCCGCTTCCCGTGATGTTGACCCCCGAGATCTTGCCCTGCGCCTGCTGCACGATGTTCATCGCCTTCGTCGTGTTCAGGTTCTCGCTGGTGATCTGCTGCTGGGCCGTACCGAGCGTGCTCTTGTCGCGCTCGACGCCGAGGGCGGTAACGACGACGCCCTGAAGCTGCGTCGCGGCGACGGTGAGCTCGATGTCACGCTCGACCGTTCCGCCGCTGAGCGTCACCTGGACGCTGTCCGGCTTGTAGCCGATGCGCCGCGCGGTCATGGTTACCGTGCGGCCGGTGGCCGTGGCGGGCGCGTTGAACGTGTACAGGCCGGAGCCATCGGTATAGCCCCCGAGCCCGAGCGCCGGGATCGCGACGAGCGCGCCCTGGAGCGGTCCGCCGGAGGACCTGACCCGGCCGGTGATGGTGGTTGGTTGCTGTGCGGACGCAACCTGGGCAAGACTGGCGAGGCCAATCCATGCTGCGGCGAGGGACCAGAGAACTTTCTTCTTCATGGGGACACTCCGGGTTGGTGGGACGAGCACGGACGCGTACGGGGCGAGGCAACACCCTCGGGTCTGGGGCACGGAGACAGTCATCCTCACACGGAAACGGGGTACGGGTATCCTAGTGCGAGAAACATATGTCGCCAAGTGTCGGTCGGAGCGAGCCACCAGTAGCTCGATCTGGTGCGACTCCAGCCACCGCTGTTGGGGGGGGTGGTTGCGTCACGACACCCGAGGCTCACCAATGGTATAGGGGGTATCCTCATCCCCGGCCTCTGCGGCAGTATGCCAGCCACCGCCTGCGCCGTCAAGGCGGGCCATGAAGTGACGGACCCGTTTACGAACGCGGAACCGGGGCCATCCAGCCGACATGGGTGCCCGGTTCTGCGCGCGCGGGTATGGCTCGACGCGACCGCCTCACGGACGCCGGAGGCGATCCCGGAACGAGCGCCACTCGCCGGCGAATGGACGAGTGGTATGGTTGACTGATCGGCGAAGTGGTCGTACTGCACGCGCCATCCAGCACCGACCGTTCGAGTACTCCCGAACCCCGCTGCATCCCGGATGCGACAGACGTCAACAGGCCCGATGTTCGACGCGCTGTACATCCGGAGGGCAAGGCCGTAGGAGCCCAGCTGCCAGCTGCCAGCTGTCGGCCGTCAGCCGGAGGCCCCACTGACCGCGACTACGTACGCATGGGCACTGCTTACTGCGCACGCATTGCGCACTGGCTACTGCGCACGGTTGCCCGCTGCGGCGCGGCTGGCGGCTGTCAGCTCTTCAGCTTTCAGACTTCCGCCTGCCGTGACCGTCCCGCCGTGGCGGTGTGTAACCCAGTACTCGGTACGCAGTGCGTGCGCAGTAAGCAGTGCCAGTCCGTACGCAGCCGCGGTCAGTCCGTACGAAGTTCGAAGTACGCAGTAGAGCGGTCAGCTCCAGGGGGGCGTAATGCCATTGCTGCGCGCGTAGGCGATGAGCTGGCCGAGGTGCTCATGAAGGTGCGTCGTGGCCATGATCCAGCCCTGCTGCATCGTGAACGGCTGCCCGAACATCGTCACGGAGGCGCCGAGCTTCGCGTCGGGAGTGTCG
>JANPKQ010000279.1:0-15341 GCA_031426115.1 Gemmatimonadaceae bacterium
CGAAACACGGTGGCAGCTGGAAGGAATCGCATACTCATGGTTACACCATACTCGGCGGGATAGCCCGCCGCGCGAGCTCCAGCTCCCTCCTCGCCTGCGGCACGAGCGCACTCTGCGGATAGGTGATGATGAGGTGCTCGAGCCGTTGGACCGCACCCGCGATGTCACCGCCGGCGCGCAGCGCGCGCGCCCAATCGAGGCTTGCCTCGGCCGCCTCGGGAGACGCCGGATGCCGCTCGGCGATGCGCTGCCACAGCGCCACGGCCGCGCCGCGCTCACCGCGCGCCGCGCGGATCCTCGCAGCGATCGACAGCATCAGCGAGCTCGCATCGGGAACCGAGGCGGCCGCCGCCTCGAACCCCGCCGCCGCGGCAGTACTGTCGCCGCGAGCGAGATCGAGGAACGCGCGGCCGACGAGCGGCGCCTCGGTCATCCGCGTACGCGACAGGAGTGCCATGGCCATCACTGCGTCGGCGGTAGACCCTCCCGTTCGCAGCGACGCGCGCGCCGCCTTCAGGTCCCCCTCGTAGAGGGCGAGCCACCCATTGATCTCTTCCGCCTCTTCCTCGGTGCCGGCAACAGCGAGTGCGGCGCGGGCTTTCGCGATGTCGCCAGCGCGGACCCACGCCCACGCCATCTCGCGGCGGATCGCGTCGCGCTGCGCCGGAGTGACCGAGCGCGAATAGGACTCGGCGACACGCGCGGCCTCGGGCGCCCGACCCAGCGCGGAGAGCGCGCGTACGTGGACGAGCGCGACGGTCGCCCCCGATCCGCCTGCGTCCCTCGAGGACGACGCAGCGCGCTCGACGATGGCGAGCGCCGACGCGGGGTCTCCGCCGTACAGCGCGGCGCCTGCGGCGCGCACCGCGATTTCGGTGGACATGCGCCAGTCGATGGCAGCGACGAGTGCATCCCGCGCGACGAGCCACGCACCAGCGTCCTCGGCGCGGTCGGCGAATCGCAGCCACCCGGCGACGACGCTGTCGCCCGGCGGCAGGTCGCGCAGGGCGGCCCACGCCTGTCGCGGTGACCCCCACCCGAGCTCGAGCGACGCAAGGATCTGGCGGCCGGTCGCCTCGACCGGTGGTGCGAGCAGCGCCGCGCGAACGGCGGGACGTGTCACCTCCGGGGTCGGGGCGAGCGCGAAGATCGCGGCGCGATCGAGGTACGGCGCGCCCTGCACCGCATCGCGCCAGGCCTGTGCCGAGAGCTCCCAGAGGCCGAGGGCCGCGCGCGTCTGCGCGATCTCCATTTGAAAATCGCGACTGCCACCGAGTACGCGCTGGGCGCGCTGCAGCACGCTGTCGGCGGCACGCGGTTGCTGCGCGTCGATCAGCATGCGGGCATACTCGCGGAAGGGCCCTGCCTCCCGGGGGAAGTCGCGGACCCAGCGCTCGAAGGCCTCGCGAGCGTCGGCCGTGCGCCCGAGGCTCTGGAGGGTCCGCAGCTGGACGCTGCGGAACATCGCCTCGCGAGGCTTTGCCTTGATGGCGGAGTCGATGATCGTCACCATCGAGTCGGTCCATCCGATCGCGGCGTACGAGCGCTCGAGGCCGAGCATCGCGGGGAGATAGTTCGTTCCTCCCAACGAAGCGCGAAACGCCGTCACCGCCTCACGGTACTTCCCACCCTGCTCGAGATCCATCGCGCGGATGTACGGGTCACCCTGCGCCGACGCACGGCGCGCGGGCGCGATGATGCCGACGAGCAGCGCGACGACCAGCGCCGCGCGCCGGCTACGGCTTGTCGCCACCGTTGATCCGCTTGAAATACTCGATGACGGCGCGTCGCTCTTCGGGGGTGAGGCCACGCAGCTCGTTCCAGGTGGGCTCGCGGAACTTCACGGCATCGCGGCCACGGGCATCGCCCTGCGGCGTCACACCGTCGCGCGATCGTGCGGTCTGGGCCTCGCGCTTCCCACTCTCGTCGCGCTCATCCTGCTCGAGCGTGCGTCCCGCGTCGAGCATGCGCCGGAAGAGCTGCTGCTGGCGCTGGATCGTCGCCGGGTCAACGCGGCCCGCATCGAGGGCCTCGGCGATCCGCAGTGCTTCGCGGGCGAGGTCGTCGGATTTTCCCGTCGCGTCGCCAAGCCCGGTGAGGTCGCGCGCGACACCGCGCTGCTGCTTCGCCAGCTCTCGCGCCATCTCCTGCGCCTGGGCCGAGCCCATTCCGGACTGAAGGAGGCTCGCCGACTGCGAGTTCAGGCCGCCCTGCCGCTGCGCCATCTGCTGCAGCTGTTCGAGCATCTCGGCGAACCCTGACGCCGACTTCGCGCTGTTCGCCCGCTCGCGGTCGCGCACGAGCGAGGCGGCGGCGCGGTTGAGCGCTTCGGACGCTTCGCGCATCGCGCTCGCCGTCTGCCCGCTCGACCGCGGTTCGGAGACTTCGCGGGTCGCCTGCTCGACCTTGCTCTGCGCCTCGCCGGCGGCGCGCTGGGACTGTGGCGAGAGCAGCGATGACTTCTGCCCGGCCTGCGACAGTCGCTCGCCCGCCTTCTGCACGCCCTGCTGGAGCGCGCCCTGCTCGCCGCGCATCGTCGCGGGATCGGTCCCGTCCTTCAGCTTCTGCTCGAGCTGCTCCTGCTGCCGCGCGAGCTGCAGCATTTCCTGAATGGACTGATCGAGCTCGCCGGTGAGCTCGGATTTCCACTCATCGATCTGGGATGCGCGCGCCTGCGCCAACTGGTCGGCCGCGCGCTCCATCGCCTTTGCTGCTTCGTTGGCGGCCTCGGCGCCCTGCTGAGCTTTCTGACCTTGGCCCTGTTGGCCCTGCTGGCCCTGTTGCGGTTGCCCCTGCTGCCCTTGCTGGCCCGGCTGGGGCTGGCCGGCCTGCCCCTGCTGGCCCGCCTGCGGCTGGCCCTGCGACTTCTCGCCGGCCTTCTGCTCGCCAGCCTTCTGCTCGCCAGTCTTCTGCTCGCCGGCCTTTTGCTCGCTCGCCTTCGCCTCGGCCGCCTTTGGCGTCCCGGGCTTCTGTTCACCGGCGGCGCGCTGCTCCGGGGAAGGGCGCTCCGGCGGCATCGCCTTCGCCGCACGTTCCATCGCATCGGCCGACTGCTGCACGTCCTTCTCCGCAGCGCTCGTCTTCTTTGCTCCCGTCTCTGCCTTCTCCTGGGCCAGCCTCTCCGAAAGCCGTGCGACATCCCGCGCCAGGTCGCGCGATCGCTCCTCGAGATCGCTTGCCTGCTTCTGGCCGGACCTGCCGGAGTCGGCCGCCTGGCGCTGCAGACCCTTCAACAGCGAATCGGCGAGCGCGCGCTCTTCGGCGGCAAGATCCTTCGCCTCATCCCGGAGCGTTTGCATGTTGCCTTCGAGTGCTGCGCGCTTCAGCATCTCCGCGCTCTTCTCGAGCTGCTCGCGCAACTGCCGCTGCTGCTCGCCAAGGTCGCGCAGCGCGCTCTGCGCCTCATCCGCCGAGAGCTTCTGGAGCGCTTCCTCGAGCTTTCGCATCTGCGCCGCGAGCTCCGGCGTCAACGCCTGGTCGATCAGCGCGCGCGCTTCCGCGAGGCGCGAGGCGAGCCCGCTGTCGAGCGCGCCCGCTTGCTTCAGCTGCTCCTCCATGGTCGCGGCGGCCTTCTTCAGCGCATCGATCTTCTCGCCGAGCCGGCGCTGCTCCGCGTTCAGCGCGCGCGCCTTCTCCGCCTGCTCGAACGAGAGCGGCTTCTCCTCGCTCGACTCGCTTTGCGACGATGCCTGCGACTCAGCCGCCGCGTTGCGCGCGCGCGACGCCTCGCTCGTGCGTTTTTCGAGATCGCGCTGGGCGCTCACCGCCGACATCGCCTCCGCGACGGCGGAGTCGGCCGCGTCGCGCGCCATCTCGCGCTGCTCCGTCGCGGTCGGTATGCGAATCACCAGCTCGCGACTGGACGTGGACTGCGCCCAGGGTGACGCATCGGTCGCGACCGCGACGATGTGCAACGCGTCGCCGGGTTCGAGGTTGCGGCTGGCGAGATCGATCGCTGCGCCGCCGGTCCACTGCGTCGTCGTCGCCTGCGTCAGGCGGGAGTCCGTCGCCGGACCAGGACGACCGGTGGGCTGCTGGCGCCAGCTCCGCAGCACCACTGACGCGAGACCATGATCATCCAGCGCTGCGATCGCCACCTCGATCGTCCCGCTTCCGGTGACGAGCGTGTCCGCCGCCGGCGACATGATCTCGATGCGAGGCGCCGAATCGGGGATGACGTCGAGGTCGAGCGGTGGGGGAACGTCGGCGATCTCGGTGGTCGCACCGCGGGCCGCCCAGGCCCAGCGTCCGGGTTGCGATGCGGTGAGCCGGCCGGAGAACGAGTGACCGTCCACAGTGAGCTTCACGGTGTCGGTCGCATGGACGAGCATTACCGCCTCGAGGGCCGTCGACGCGTGCCCGGTGATGACGAGCGTCGTGCCGCGCGGAAGCCGCGCTGGCTCCCCGACTGGAACGACTTCTTCCGGACGACGCAAATAGCCGGGAAAGCGCGCGCGCATGGAGACATCGCCGACGAACGGCCTGTCGGTGACGCGCATGACGACGGTGTCACTCATCGAGCGGCCGTCGCTCGCAACGAGGACGAGATCGGCATCGACGGGACCGAGCGTCAGGACGGCCGTCGTATCGACGACCCCATGTCGCGTCGCGCGCCACGGTGTTCCGGTTGCACGCTGCCGGAGGGTGATCTCGCGGCGCCCAGCTGCCTCGACACGAACAGGGACACGCTCGCCGCGAAGGACGAGCCGGGGAGCGATGACCCGGAGCGGCGGCGCGAGTGTTCCGCGCCACGCGCGGACCGGATGCGCGAGCGCGCGCCATCCATCCGGCGTTGCCGCCCGGGCAGCGCCCAGCGTCCCGAGTGCGATGAGCGCGCCGCCGATACCCGCAACGGCGCGCCAACGCTCGCGGCGCTGAAGGCTCGGCGCGAGCACGGACCCCTCCCGCTGGAGCCGATCGCCGAGCTGCTGCGCGCCGCGCCGCCCGAGTGCGCTCGCATCGGCGACCTCGATCGCACCGCGGAGAGATCCGCTGCGCAGTGCGCGCTCCCCCTCGATCTCGCCGGCGACGACGGCACGCGATGCGCGTTGGCGAACGATCCACGATGTGCGCCACACCGCAGCCGCAACGAGCGCAGCGACGACGGTCCACGCGAGCAGTGGCAGCGGTCGTGGCAGCCCGATCCAGCGCGCGTCGCCGAAGATGAGCGTCGCCGCGGCGAGCACACACGCGACCGCGGCGGCGGCGAGCCCGACGCCAACGAGCGCCATCGCACTGCGAAGCCTCGTACGCTCCCGATCGACGAGCTGGATCACGGTCATGGCGTCGCCCGGCTGGTGACGGCGTACACGAACAGGTTCACGCCCATGCGCAGCGCAGCCTCGTGGACCTCCGGCGTGTCGCCGTGGACTGAGGGATCTTCCCAGCCGTTCCCGAGGTCGCTCTCGTAACTGTAATACACCGCGAGCCGATCGCCGAGGAAGATTCCATACCCCCGGGGAGGTTTCCCGTCGTGCTCGTGCACCTTGGGAATCCCCTTCGGAAACGGGTACACGACGCTGTAGATGGGATGGCTCAGTGGAACATCGACGAGCGGCCGCTCCGGGAAGACACGCGCGATCTCACGCCGGAAGCTTTCATCCAAACCGTAGTTGTCGTCGACGTGAAGGAAGCCGCCCCGGCCGAGGTACTCGCGCAACCGTACAATTTCCGCATCGGTGAACCTGATGTTCCCGTGGCCCGTGATGTACAGGTACGGGTAGTCCCAGAGCCGATCGCTCGTGAGCGTCACTCGCGCCTCTGTGCGCTCGACATCAAGCGATGTCCGCGTGCCGATCGCCGTCAGCAGGTTGGGGAGGCTCGACGGATTTGCGTACCAGTCTCCGCCACCGTCGTACTGCACGCGCGCCACGGTGAGACGGGGCGCGGGGCGCCACGCGAGCGCGAGCACCGCGGCGATGGCGAGCAGTGACAATGGTCGGACGCGCATCAGGGCTCGTGGGCGAGGCGGTATGCAACGTTGCGGGAAGCGCCTTCCCCAACGAGCGCCGTGACGATATCGCGAGTCGAGAGCCCCTCGGCGCGAAGCCGCTCGACATGGGGCCGGAGCGACTCCTCGCTGGAGAGCCGGACAGGGGCGCCATCCAGGACGATCACGACCTCTCCGCGGGGAGGGGTTTCCTTGTAGTACGCGGCGAGCACCCCCACCGTTCCGCGCTGGATGTCCTCGAAGTGCTTCGTCAACTCGCGCGCGACCGCTGCCGGTCGGTCGGGCGCGCCCAGCTCGGCGATGTCGGCGAGGGTGTCAGCGACTCGCGACGGCGCCTCATAGATCACCACGGCGTGCTCGCTGGTCCGCAGCAGCTCGAGCGCCTCCCGCCGCTCTCGCCCCTTCCGCGGGAGGAAGCCGAGAAAGGTGAACCGGTCCGCGGCGATGCCGCTGGCAACAATCGCCGCGAGGAGCGCCGAGGCACCGGGCACCGGTATGACCCTGAGACCCGCGTCGATGGTCCCTCGCACCAGCCGCGCCCCCGGATCGGAAACGATCGGCGTTCCGGCATCGGTGATGAGCGCCATCGACTCGCCCGCGGTCATTCGCGCGACGAGGCCCGGCAGCGCGCGCGCCTCGTTGTGCTCGTGGTAGGCCGAGAGCGGCGTCCGGATCTCGTAGCGATCGAGGAGATGCCGCGAGTGGCGGGTGTCCTCGGCAAGGATCAGGGCGACGGAGCGGAGGACCTCGACCGCCCGGAAAGTAAAATCCCCCATGTTGCCGATGGGGGTGCTGACGACGTACAGGGCGGGCTGCTCGCTCTCGGCTACCACTCGACCGCCCATGGCAGCCGGTCGAAGAACCCGGCTGACTGGAACATGTGCCGTCGCTCGCGGGTCACCTCGCTGAGCAGTTCCTCCGGCGTCTGCTCACCCTGGTCCATCGCCGCCCAGATGAGCTCCGACATCCACACCGCGACGGCGCTGGTCACGAGCTCCGCATCCTCGGAGGGGTCCTTCATCGGGCGTTCGCCGATGGTGAAGTGCTCGAGGGCCGGGTGGGTTGCCACGAGCTTCATCCGGGCCTGCTCGGCGATCACCGGCGCGCTCTCCTGCCCCGACGCGATGAGCCGCTTCACGAGGCTGTTGGCCAGCTCCCGGTAACCGCGGATCAGCCCGGGAGAGGCCTGCACGGGGAGCGCGGGCGAGATCGGCCAGCGTCGCACCGCCAGTTGCCCGCCGCGCGCGTCGGCGAAGAGATTCTCTACAGCGTCCTGGGGCCCGACGTTGCTCCGCCCCCAGACGAACGCCCGCTCGACCTCGCCGTCACGCATGATGAGGTAGTTCGTGAGGCCTGCGGACCGCACCTCGACCGTCCCATCGAAGGTCGTGGACATGAGATACGGAAACAGCGCCGTTTTCTCGGTCGGGTCCAGCTCCGTCGGCCAGGGTTCCGGCGGCGTCGTCAGCGTCTGGAACATGCAGGCGAGCTGCTCATCGGCGCATTCGTGAAAGCAGATCTCGCCGAGCTCGGGTTCCGGCGGAACAGCGGCGAGGGCTTCCCCGATGGCGGCCGCTTCGCTTTTCAAGCCGGTGACTGTACGGGTCGCGTTCACGACCTCGCCTTCCTGGAGATAGAGAATGACCAGCTCTTCGGGCAGCCAGATCGCGACGTAACCGAACACCCGCGCCGCGCGGTCGCGCTTCGCATCCGTGAGCATGTGCCCGAGATGGACGTAGGCGAGCTTGGTTCGCTGCAGCAGCACTCGTTCGTACGGGAAGCGCAGGCTGTTGGTCGGCGCTGGCATGACGGCGGGAAAAGGAAATGCCTGGAAGACGGGATCTTCCAGGCACAAAAAATGGAACCGGGCCTACCGAGCCGCAATGCCGCTCAGGCGGCGTGCTGCTTGAACTTGGACTCCAGCGCGGGCTTCTGCACCGCTCCGACGACCTGATCGACGAGCTTTCCGTCCTTGAAGAACAGGATCGTCGGGATGGACCGCACGTTGAAGCGCGACGCCGTCTTGATGTTCGTGTCGACATCGAGCTTGGCAACCTTCGCCTTGCCCGTGTATTCCGTCGCAAGCTGGTCGATGATCGGCCCGATCATCCGGCAGGGGCCGCACCACGTCGCCCAGAA
The DNA here is from genome assembly GCA_031426115.1 of Gemmatimonadaceae bacterium. Lineage (GTDB taxonomy): Bacteria > Gemmatimonadota > Gemmatimonadetes > Gemmatimonadales > Gemmatimonadaceae > JANPKQ01. Next base: position 8,090 of record JANPKQ010000279.1, read on the forward strand.
GTCCACGACCGCGAGTCCGGAGTGCTGCTCGATCTCCGCCTCGAAATTCCCATCCGTCACTGCCAAGGTTCCTGCCATCCTGACCTCCACTTCCCGCGACTTCGGCGCCGCAGAAACGAGTTAAGTTTGAGCGCTCACGATCCATCTGGAGCGCGAGTCCCATGCCATCATCCGAACGCCGCGGAACGCGAATCGCCCACGTCGGGATCGCGGTGCGTTCCATCGGCGATCTTCTTCCCTTCTGTCGAGACATCCTCGCCCTGCCCGCGGCCGACCTGGCAGACTCCGACGGAGCCCGGATCGCCGGCTTCGAGGCCGGCGATTCGCTCGTCGAGCTCCTCGAGGCCGACCGCCCCGATACTCCGATCGGCAAGTTCATCGAGCGTCGCGGGCCGGGAATCCATCATATCTGCTTCGCGGTCGATGACCTCGATGGCACGCTCGACCGATGCCGGGCCGCCGGCCTGCGCCTCATCGACGAGGTCCCGCGCATTGGCGCCGAAGGAAAGCGAATCGCCTTCCTCCACCCCTCCGGCACCGGCGGCATCCTGATCGAGCTTTCCGAGTATTAACCGGCTGGCGACGTCCCGGGTTCCCCGGTCGAGCGAGGGTTGCAGAGCCCCTTGGGGACCGGATCCATTGTCAGGATGTACCACCGGGATCCAGGGCCCTGAAGCGCCTTCGCGGTGGTCTGGGCGCGCAGCTGCCCTTTCGTCAGCTCGATGTTGAAGAGCACCGTGTCGACCTTCGTCGTCGGCCCGCTGATGATCCTCGACTGGTCGTGGCTGAAGTAGCACTGCATCACAATGACGCGCTGATCGTACTCGTCGCGCTGCATGATGTCGCGTGCCGCGCCGCGCTTGTCGCCCCAGATCGTCCCCAGGGCCTGAAGGTCCTGGGCCCGAATCGCCGCGAGAAGCCGGTCCACCGCCGCCTTCGGCGACGGCGCGCCTGTGATCTGGGTCCCTTCCCTGGGTGTCGAGCGGCAGGAGGCAAGCAGTGCCAACGCAAGAACGATCCGTTTCATTTAGTCTGTCTCCCGGCCAGTCGTTGAGTGCGAACCTTACACCGCGCCCATCATGCGAGCAACCCACCAGCGGCTGTACATCAACATTGATCATGTCGCCACGGTGCGGCAGGCTCGCCGCTCCACCGAGCCCGATCCGGTCGCCGCCGCCGTCGCATGCGAGGATGCGGGGGCCGACGGCATCACGGCGCACCTGCGAGAGGATCGCCGACACATCCAGGACGCCGACATCCACCGGCTCGCTGCAACCATTCGCACGGTGATGAACCTCGAGATGGCATGCACGCCGGAGATGCTCGATATCGCGAGTGCGGTACGTCCGCACGAAGTCACCTTCGTGCCGGAGCGGCGCGAGGAGGTCACCACCGAGGGCGGCCTCGATGTGTCCCGCGCGCGCGGGGCGCTGGCGTCGGGCATCGCCCGACTCATCGAGGCGGGCATCCGCGTCAGCCTCTTCATCGACCCGACCATCGAGGCGGTCCAGGCGTCGCACGACCTCGGCGCGCAGGCGGTGGAGCTGCATACGGGGAGCTACGCGCATCACCTCGATGATCCGGACACGCTTGGCGCGCTGCGCTCGGCAGCAACACGGGCGAGCGCCATCGGGCTCGCTGTGCACGCCGGCCATGGACTGACCGTCAACAACGTCGGCCCTGTCGCGGCGATCCCGGAGATCGAGGAGCTCAACATCGGCCACGCGATCGTTTCGCGCGCGATCACCATCGGCATCGGCGCCGCGGTCCGCGAGATGAGTGAAGCGATGCAGCGTGCCCGCTCGTCAGGAGTCCGTTGATTCTCCCTCACCCGAGTCCTAACTTCGTGCCACGCACATCATCGAGGCGGAAATGAGCTCGTCGGCCGGCCTGCTGGACTTCTTCATTCTGGAAGCAAGCGACTACATCGAGCAGCTCGATGGACTCGTCGCGCGCGCCGGCGGTGGGCAGCCCGATGTCGAGTCGTTCACGCGTAGCGCGCGATCGCTTCGCGGCAGTGCGACGATGGCGAAGCTCAGCGGGATTGCGGAGGTCTCGACGGCGCTCGAGCGCGTCGGGCGCTCCCTGCGCGACGGCTCGCTGAAGTGGGATCCGGGGCTGCAGGGCGCGGCGGTTGCCGCGATCGATGACCTCAAGCTGCTGCTGCGCAGTGTGCGCACGTGGGGCGAAGAGGAGAACCGGCGCGTCACCACGCGCCTCGCGGACCTCGGGCGTTTCTCCGCGGCAGGCCAGCGCTCCCAGCCGTCGTCGCTCGCCGGACTCGGCTCGAGCTTCCTCGCCGCGGAGACGGCGCAGATCGCGGTGGCGCTCGACGCCTTCGTCGCGCGTCCAGCGGCACGCGAGAACTTCGAGCTCGCGCTCGGACGGGTTCGCGCGCTGCGTGGTGTCGCGTCGCTGAAGGACCTGCCCCCGCTCGCCGAAGTCATCGACGCGCTGGAACGGGTCGCGAAGCCGGTGGAGCTCAGCGGCGCCGTCCCCGGTGCGCCACAGCTCGCGCTGTTCGCGGCGGCTGTTCGCGTGCTGCGCGGCGCGGCGCAGGAGATGGCGACGCGCGGCAGGCCCGATCCCGCGTCCGCCGAGATGGAGGAGTTCTCGCGTGCCGTTGCCGCGCTCGATGATGCATCGGCGCCGAGTGAGGAGATCGTGCCGGTCGCGTCCCTCTTCTATTCGGATGCCGGTCCGCACGTCGTGAGCTCTGCGGCCCATCCGCCCACGACGCCGCGCGAGCGGTTCCGGCTCGAGGTGGTGAGCCAGGCGGAGCACCTGCGCGTCCTCATCGCCGAATGCACCAGCGCGCCCGACTCGGCAGCCGTCGGGCGCCTGGGCCGCGCGCTCCGCAGCGGCGTGCGATCGCTGCAGTCGGCGGCGGAGAGCTTCGGCCAGCGCGAGCTCGCCCAGTTCCTCGGACGGGCGGCCGAGCGACTGCTCGCGCGACCGACGCCAACCGGCCCCGCACTCGATCCGCGCGTCGTGGTGTCGCTCAGCGAGATCGCCGCGATGCTCGCGGATCCCAACACCCCGCCGGACACGATCGCGACCCGCATCACGGAGCTGTCGGCGTCCACGGCGAGCGGGCTGACGCCCCCCGTGTCGCACCCGGCCGTCGCGCCGCGGCGCCAGCCGACGCCGACCGGGCGCGAGCTGCAGACGTTCCTCCAGAGCGGCATCGCCGGATTCGCCACATTGTCGGAGCGGCCGCTCAGCCAGCCAGTGCCGCTGATCGATGAGTCGGTCGTGCCGATCCAGACGTTGCTCTACAGCGGACGCGGAGCGCTCGACCGCGCGCGACAGATCCGGCAGGAGATCGCGACCGGCGGAGGCGCGGCATCGCCCGACGCGCTCGCGGAGCTGTTCGACCTGCTCGATCTCGCGGCAGCAGACTGACGGATGCGGACGTCCTGGCGCAGCGCGATCGGGATCGCGATCAGCGTTGCGCTCCTCTACTGGACGCTGAAGGATGTCGATGCGGGTGAGCTGTGGCACGTGCTCCGCCAGTCGAACGTCGGCTGGTGGACGCTTGCGGTGCTCGCGGCGACATCGATCTTCCCGCTGCGCGCCATCCGCTGGCGGCTCATCCTCGACCCGGTCGCGCCGGGCATCCCGCTCGGCATGCTGTGGCGTTCGATCGCCGTCGGCATGATGGTGAACAACCTCGTGCCGGCGCGTGCCGGGGAGTTCGCCCGCGCATACGCACTGACGCGCGAGACGCCGAAGGTCGGGTTTGCGGCATCGTTCGCCTCGCTCGCGGTGGACCGCGTGTTCGATGCGGTGGTGCTGCTCCTGCTGCTGATCATTGGCATGTTCGAACTGCCAGCGGCGCAGGACACGATCGTCGCCGGCCAGCCTCTGTCCAACTGGGTCGGATGGGGCACCATCGGAATGGCGGTGATGGTGGGGGCCCTGTACATGGTGGTCGTCTTTCCGGCGCGAATCATCTCGCTCTACGAGGCCTTTTCACGGCGCGTGGCCCCCCGGTTCGAGGCTCGCGGCCGCGACGCCCTCCTCGCGTTCGCGGCGGGACTGAGTGTCCTCAGGAGCCCGCGGCGATTCGGCGCCGTGTTGTTCTGGACCATCGTCCACTGGGTGATGAACGCCCTCGCCTTCTGGTTCGGCTTCAAGGCGGTTGGTATCGGCGTGTCGATGTTCGGGGCGTTCGTCGTCCAGGGGCTGCTCGCGATCGGCGTCGCAGCGCCCTCGAGCCCCGGATTCTTCGGCGTGTTCGAGGCGATCGCGCGCATCTCGCTCGGGATGTACGGCATTCCCGAGGACCAGGCCGTCGCGTGGGGACTCGGCTACCACATCCTGACATTCATTCCGATCACGCTCGTCGGCCTCTACTACTTCGCGAAGCTCGACCTCCGCTTCGGCGACCTGAGGAAGGCGTCCGACGCGGACGGTGACGGTTCCGCCGCGTTGGATGATGCAGCCGTGCAGGCTCCGCCCGCGCCACGGTGAGCCCGGAAGGTCGGAACGCACCAGCCGGCACGACCGCCCGGATCCGAGCGCAGGCGAAGGTCAATCTTTTTCTCCGCATCCTCGCCCGCGAAGCGAGCGGGTATCACGGCCTCGAGACGCTGTTTGCACGGCTCGATCTCGCCGATGAGATCACCGTGCGGGTGGGGGGCGTCACCCGCGCCATCGACTGCGGATCGGCCGATGTCGGGCCCGCCGCGTCGAACCTCGCGTTTCGGGCCGCTGCGGCATACGCGGACGCGACGGGTTGGCCTCGCGGGTTCGAGATCATCATCGAGAAGCGGATCCCCATTGGCGGTGGGCTCGGCGGCGGAAGCGCCGACGCCGGCGCAGTGCTCCGCGCCCTGGACGCGATGGCACCGGCACCGGTGGGTGCGGAAGCGCTCCTGGGCATGGCGGCGCGGCTCGGGGCGGATGTCCCATTCCTTACGACCGATGCCACCCTTGCCCTCGCGTGGGGGCGAGGCGAGCGCATGCTCGCCCTTTCCCCTCTCCCCGAACGCGAGCTGGGGCTCGTGTGCTTTCCGTTCGGCGTCTCCTCGGCGGATGCGTTCGGCTGGGTGGCGGCGGTGCGCGGCGGGCAGGGCCCGGGTCCGCTCGGGACGCCGTTGACTTGCGAGAACCTGACGTCGTGGGCCGGGGTCGGGCGCCTCGCGGGGAACGACTTCGAGCGGGAAGTGGGCGCCCGGCATCCGCCCATCCTGGAGGTGCTCGAGGCCGCGCGGGCCGGAGGGGCGCTCCTGGCGCAGCTCACCGGGTCGGGATCGACAGTGGTCGTGGTGCCGGGGTCCGACGGTGACCTGTCCCGGCTCCCCGTGCCGTCGGGGGCGGTGCTCGTGCGCACCCGAACCGTGGCGTCCGTTGAGGATGTTCGGGTGACTGCGTAGGTTGTGGGCTCTGCCCCTTCGTCCAATGGCAGGACATCGGTCTTTGGATCCGAGAATGGTGGTTCGAATCCACCAGGGGCAATGCGGAGCGTTCCCGTCCAGCGTCCGCCTTCCTTCCGTGTCACAGCCTACTTATCTTATCAGGCTCTAATGGACGGCCTGTCTGTACCGGCTCATGGCTTCAAGCTTCTCTCGGGAACGGCGAATCGGCCGCTCGCCGACGAGATCGCGAAGCAGATCGGCGTCGACATCTGCAAGTCGACGGTCACGCGCTTTTCCGATGGCGAGATCTTCGTTCGCATCGATGAGAACATCCGCGGCCAGGATGTCTTCATCGTGCAGCCGACGAACCCACCGGCGGAGAACGTGCTCGAGCTGTTGCTGCTCATCGACGCTGCGCGACGGGCGTCGGCGGCGCGAATCACCTGCGTCATGCCGTACTACGGATACTCGCGTCAGGACCGCAAGGACCAGCCGCGAGTGGCGATCGGCGCCAAGCTCATGGCGAACATGATCGAGGCGGCGGGCGCTGATCGGGTGCTGGGGATCGACTTCCATCAGCATCAGCTTCAGGGGTTCTTCGATGTGCCGGTGGACCATCTGTATGCGGCCCCGGTGCTGATGGCGCATTATCGGCGGAAGAACCTGCACGACCCGGTGGTCGTCGCACCGGATGTGGGATCGGCGAAGATGGCGCGCGGGTTCGCGAAGCGGCTCAACGGCACGCTCGCGATCATCGACAAGCGCCGCCCGAGCCACAATGTGTCGGAGATTCTGAACGTCGTCGGTGAGGTCGCGGGGAAGGATTGTCTCATCCCCGATGACATGATCGACACGGCGGGGACGGTGACGGAGGCGGCGCGGGCGCTGAAGGATCTCGGCGCCCGCGACATTTACGTCTGTGCGACCCATGCGCTGCTGTCGGGGCCGGCGATCGAGCGGCTTCAGGCGGCGCCGATCGTCGAGGTGACGGTGACCGATACCGTCGCGCTGTCACCGGCGCAGCGGTTTGACCGCCTGAAGGTGCTGTCCGTTGGAGAGTTGCTGGCGAAAGCGATCAAGTACACCCACGCCGAGCAGTCCGTAAGCTCGCTGTTCGAATGATGAACGTCCTGGAGAGTGTGTCATGGCTACTGTCAATCTGAGCGCCACCGCCCGTACCGAGAGCGGCAAGGGCGCCGCACGCAAGCTTCGCAGCAGCGGGCAGGTACCCGCCGTCATTTACGGCAGTGCGCGCGAGTCGGCGTCGCTGTCGATCAACGAGCGCGACCTCGATCGCCTGCTCGGCACGATCGCCGCCGAGAGCACGGTCATCGAGCTCGGCGTCGACGGCGGCCGGCCGACGAAGACGCTGATCCGCGAGATCCAGCGTCACCCCTTCAAGCGCCAGATCCTCCACGTGGATTTCCAGGAGCTGGTCGCCGGCGAGAAGGTGACGGTGAACATCCCGCTGGTGCTCGTCGGCATGCCCGACGCCGTTCGCCTCGGCGGCGGCGTTCTCGACCAGGTGCTACGCGAGCTCGAGATCGAAGTCGATCCCTCGAACATCCCGAACCACATCGACGTGGACGTTTCGATGCTGGACCTCGGCCACTCGCTGCACATCAGCGACCTGAAGCTCCCCGCGGGCGTGACGGTGATGGACGACCCCGAGACGACGATCGTCGTGCTCAGCGTCCCGCGCGCAGCGATCGAGACGCCGGCGGCTGGCGTCGAGGCCGTGGATGGAGCGGCCGAGCCGGAAGTCATCGGCGCGAAGAAGGACGACGACGAGGGCGCAGACGAGAAGTAGTCGCACGCTGCCCGCATGAAGTTGATCATTGGGTTGGGCAATCCGGGGCGCGAGTACGAGCGCACCCGGCACAACGTCG
>JANPKQ010000280.1:0-1923 GCA_031426115.1 Gemmatimonadaceae bacterium
GGTCCGGATCCACGCCAGGAAGGTACGCTCCGCGGCGAAGTACACCCGTGGGTCCTGCTCCGTCGTCATTGCCCGATCTGGCTCTTGCCCCATGCCCCCATCTTCATTTCGTTCTGTGGCGAGCATTCGCGAACGATCAACGCCGGCGACTCTCCGGTGAGCTTCCGCGACGGGCGGGTTCGATGCGTCGTCATCGCGGGAACACCATCTCCAGCGCGAACAGACCGGCGGTCAGCAGCACGGCGAACGCGGCAACGAAGACGCCGCGTGGCACGTGCAGCAGATCGGGCAGTACGACTTTTCCCATGTCGCCCCACTTCTGAACGCTCTCCTTGAGCGCACCGGAGGCCTCGGCGAAGACCCACGACCCAGCGACCAGGCCGCCCATGCCGAACAACGCGTCCCAGCTGCCCTGCCCGATGGCGGCAGCTGCGGTGCCCGGGCAATACCCGATCAGCGCGAAACCCGCGCCGAACATCAGCCCACCAATCGCGTTGGGGCCGATCTTTGTCGGCTTGATGTGGAGATTGACCTTCGCAAAATAATGCAAGGTAAACACCCCGACCATGCCCACAATAATGGCCGTGAGCATGATTTTGATGACGGTAAAATCCTGCAGCAGCAGCTGGCCAATCAGGATGTTGAATTTGCCCACGCCGCCTTTCTGAAGAAGGAAGCCGAACATCAGCCCGAAGATGGCACCAGCCAGAAGCGTAGATGGAGCTGCAACCGGTGAGTCCGGTTGTATGGTCGATTTTTTTACGGCAGCGCCCGGGTCAATCATCGTGCCTCAGAGTCGAAAAAGCGGCATGGCCACTGCGACGCCGCCGATGAAGAAACACACTACCGCGATCCACGACGCCACGCTCAGTTGCATCGTCCCGCTGATGCCGTGCCCGCTGGTGCAGCCGCCGGCCAGGCGGGCGCCAAATGCCATCAGCATGCCCCCACCAAAGGCGATCGAGCCGCGTAGCGCAAGGCTGTCGCCGAAACGCGCTTCCCACATAGGCGGAATCCATTCGTTCACAAACTCGCCTCCGGTAACTGCGGCGATGGTTCCACCGACGATGGTCGCGAGCACGAACACAAACTCCCAGCCGACACGGGGCGGGTTCTCTTTGAAGTACGGCATCGAGTCCAAGGGTCGTTTGGACAGGAGCTTCCCAATGAACCCGGCCACCTGAGCGTAGAACGACGACGCCCCGATGGGTTTGTCGGAAAAATAGAACGTCAACCAGGACAACACTCCGATACATGCGCCGACGACGTACGGTGACCACGCTGGGCCGGGATAATTACGCGCATCAACTGGATCGGCGTAGGCCCCGCACACCGGGAGTAGGGTGACGAGCATCACCAGCAGGGCATGTCGTAGAGCCGAGCTCATTTATTGATCTCGCCTTCAACCGGATAGCCGGCCTTTTTCCACGCCTGCCAACTGCCCGGCACGTTGTAGACGGTGGTGAAACCTTCCTGCTTCAGAATGCTGGCCGCGAGGCTGGCCCGATAGCCACTGTCGCAGTACACGACGACCGGACTTGTCTTATCAAATTGGTCAATATGTTCGCGAACGTCGGGTACAAAGAAGTGTTTCGCGCCGGGAATGTGCCCGCACTTCCACTCATCGGCCGCGCGGACGTCGAGAATCTGCACCGTGTCGCCCGCCTTCTGCAAGTCGTGCACAGAGATCTGCGGAAGGCTCTCAAACTCGAGGCCGGCGTTGTCCCACGCCTTCATTCCACCCACGAGATACCCTGCAAACTTCGTGATGCCCACCCGCCAGAGGTAACGCACGACCTTTTCGAGGTTGTCGTCGTTCTCGAGAACAAGCAGCACGGAGTCGTCGAACGTTAACATCCATCCCGCCCACGGTGACAACTCGGCATGCGCACCGATATTGAGCGCGTCCTTGATGTGTCCGCC
>JANPKQ010000281.1:0-6241 GCA_031426115.1 Gemmatimonadaceae bacterium
GGACCCCTGCTCGGCACCGGCATCCTCTCGAGTGACCGTCGGTATCGCGCCACGGAATTTTCCGGCGACCTGTACCTCAGCGACACGAAGGCTGGAACGTCCCGCAGGTTGACCGAGACGATCGCGGTCGAGCGGGCCCCCGCGTTCGACATCGACGGCCGCCGCGTGTTCTTCGTGCGCGACAACAATGTGTTCTCGATGGACATCGACGGCGGGCTGGTTCGACAGCTCACGGACATTCGAAGCGGGACGGCGCCTCGCGACTCGGCACCGCCGACGGGACAGCGCGGCCTCCTGGCCGCCCAGCAGCGCGAGCTGTTCGAGGTCATCCGCGATCAGGCGCGGCAGGACAGCATTTCGACGGCCGAGCGGAAGGCGCGCGAGTCGGTGCGGGTGAAACCGCTGTACGTCGCGGCGAACGAGCGTGTCGTCGCGCTCGAGGTCTCACCGAACGGCAAGGCGCTCCTCATCACGACGAGCATTCCCGCGACTGGTACTCGCGACGCGGGAATTCCGCAGTTCGTGACGTCGAGCGGATACACGGAGGAAATGCGGAGCAGGACGAAGGTCGGCGACGAACAGTCCACCGGACGCGTGGCGTTCGTCAGCCTGCCGTCCGGCGAGACGAAGTGGCTCGCCCTCAGCCCGGGCGACTCGGCAAAGCCGACTTCCAGTGCATCAGTGCTCGGCTGGAACCCGTCGGGAACGGCGGCGCTGCTGTTTGCCTCGAGCCGCGACTTCAAGACACGGTTCATCACGAGCGTCTCCGCCGACAGCGGCAAGATACGCGTCGTTGACATACTGACGGACACGGCGTGGGTCAATGGTCCATGTTTCGGATGCGGCGGCTGGTACGATGACGGCCGTCGGTTCTGGTTCGTCTCCGAAGCGACCGGGTACGCACACCTGTGGACCGCTGCGGCCGATGGCAGCGACAAGAAGCAACTCACCAGCGGGAACTGGGAGGTGCTCGACGTCACCCTGTCGCCGGACCGGAGGCAGTTTCTGATGCACACGAGCGAGGTGTCGCCGTTCGAGCGCCACTTCTATCGGATGCCGGTCACCGGCGGCGCTCGCGAGCAGCTCACGACCCGGAAGGGCGGTCATACCGCGACCCTGTCACCCGACGGGACGACGCTCGCCGACGTGTTCTCCACGGCGAACCGCCCACCGGAGCTCTTCGTCATGCGCGCCGCACCGCGCGCGGAGATGGCGCAGCTGACGACGTCGCCGACGCCCGAGTGGCTGGCGTTCGGTTGGAAAACACCCGAAATCGTGATGATTCCCGGGTCCGACGGGGTGCCCGTGCCGGCACGCATCTACCGGCCCGCTGACATGGGTGCCCAGCCGAACGGCGCGGGTGTCCTCTTCGTGCATGGAGCCGGGTACCTGCACAACGTGCACAATTACTGGTCGACGTACGCCCGCGAATACATGTTCAACCACTACCTCGCCTCGAAGGGGTACGTGGTGCTCGACATCGATTATCGCGGCTCGGCGGGCTACGGCCGCGATTGGCGCACCGCCGTGTACCGCCACATGGGCGGGCGGGATCTCCAGGACCACGTGGACGGCTCGCGGTATCTCCAGAAGGAATTCGGGATCGATCCCGAACGCGTCGGCCTGTACGGCGGGAGCTACGGCGGCTTTATCACCCTGATGGCGCTGTTCACCGAGCCGAAGTGGTTTGGCGCGGGGGGCGCACTTCGCAGCGTCACTGACTGGGCGCATTACAACCACGGCTATACGGCGCGGATCCTCAACAGCCCGGAGGCCGACTCGATCTCGTACCGTCGGTCGTCGCCGATCTACTTTGCGCAGGGCCTCGAGGACCCGCTGCTCATGGCGCACGGAATGGTGGATGCCAACGTCCACTTCCAGGACATCGTCCGGCTGTCGCAGCGCCTCATCGAGCTCGGCAAGACGCGCTGGGAGCTGGCGGTGTATCCGGTGGAGGACCACGGCTTCACGCGTCCGTCGTCGTGGACCGACGAGTATCGGAGGATCTTCGAGCTGTTCGAGGCACACCTCGCCAAACCCGGGGCGAAGGCAGCGGCAGGCTCGCGGTAGAGGCTGGGACGGAGACAAGGGGCGACCGTGGCAAAATGCCACGGCCGCCTTCGTCATTAGAACCTTCTAGCGGGAGGCGCCAATCGCCCGTATAGTAGACGCCTTCGCGCGGCACTCCCTTTCACGACAGCATGTCTCTCCCCCTCGAACAGCTTCGAACATCGCTGGCCGGCTGCTACGAGATCGAGCGGGAGCTCGGTCGCGGCGGCATGGCGACGGTGTATCTCGCCCGGGACATCAAGCACGATCGCCAGGTGGCGATCAAGGTGCTGCTCCCGGACCTCAGCGTTGCACTGGGACCGGAGCGGTTCCGTCGCGAGATCACCGTGGCGACGCACCTCAACCATCCGCACATCCTCCCCGTGTACGACTCCGGCGAGGCGAACGGGCTGCTTTACTATGTCATGCCGTTCGTGGCCGGGCAGTCGTTGCGGGATCGCCTCGTGACGGCGAGGCAGCTTCCGCTCGATGAGGCGCTTCGCATCGCCTGTCAGGTGTCCGGTGCTCTCGAGCACGCACACAAGCACGGTGTCGTGCATCGTGACATCAAGCCTGAGAATATCCTGCTCGAGGATGGGCAGGCGCTCATCGCCGACTTCGGCATCGCGCGCGCGCTGAGCGCGGTCGGTGACGAAAAGCTGACGAAGACAGGCATCTCGCTGGGAACACCGGCGTACATGAGCCCTGAGCAGGCGATGGCCGATCCGCACGTGGACGGCCGGAGCGACATCTACAGCCTCGGGTGTGTGCTGTACGAGATGCTGGCGGGGGAGCCGCCCTTCACCGGACCCACGGCCGCGGCGGTCATTGCGCGGCACGCGCTGGCCGAGGTGCCATCGCTCACCGTGGCGCGGTCGACGATCCCGGACGAGGTCGAGGATGCGGTGGTGCGGTCGATGTCGAAGGTCCCGGCTGACCGCTTTGCGACCGCGGCCGAGTTCTCGGATGCGCTGAAGGGTTGCCAGGACACCGGCGTCCGTCCGATGGCCCGGACCGAGCGGCGGGGCCGCGCGCGCACGACGGCGAAACCCGTGAAACGCCGGACCGCGGTGATCGGCGCGGCGGCAGCGGTGCTCGCGATCGCAGGCATCGGATGGGGGGCGTCGAGCTACCTGGGGTTTGGAACGCAATCGAGGGTCGCGAACGGCGGATTCGACGCGGACCTGAAGCGGATCGCCGTGCTGTATTTCACCGACGAAAGTGATGCCGCCGATCTCGGATACCTCGCTGACGCGCTGACCGAAGGACTGATCGACGAGCTGCGGCCGGTCGCCGCGCTCGACGTCGTCTCGAAGAACGGTGTCGCGCCGTTTCGTGGAACGGACGTGCCGCCCGAGAGCGTCGCGAAGGTGCTCAAGGCCGGGACAATCGTCCGGGGTGCCGTCGATCGCGTCGGAAACCGCATCACCGTCGATGTGCGCGTGTACGACGGAGCCACCGGAAGCCCGTCGGGCCGTACCAGCATCAATCGGCCGGAAGCCGACATTGTCTCGGTGCGTGACAGTCTTCCAGCGCTCGTCGCGTTCACGCTGCGGGATCAAGTCGGCACCGAGGTCCAGCTCCGCGACACCCGGCTGCAGACTGCGAACATCAATGCGTGGCTCGTCTTCCAGCGCGGCGAGCGGATGCGCAAGGAAGCGCGACGACTCGCAACGGTGGACAGCGTGGATGCGGCACGGAGTCAGATCGCCGCGGCCGATTCGGTGTTCGCTGCCGCCGAGACGCTCGACTCGAGCTGGCCGAAGCCGATCATCGCGCGTGCAGCGCTGGCACAGAGCCAGGCCCGCGGAGCGCGCGACGCGATAGTGCGCGAGCAGATGATTACCGCCGGCCTTGCCCACGCCGAGCGGGCGCTCGCCATCGATGCACGGAACGCCGAGGCGCTCGAGCTGCGCGGGACCCTGCGGTTCCTGAAGCTCTATTTCAACCTGGCGCCCGACCCGACCGAAGGCGCGACGCTGCTTCGAACGGCGGAGGAAGACCTGCGCACCGCGACGCGCATCGATCCGTCACGCGCATCGGCCTGGAACACGCTGAGCCTGCTGCTCTACCAGAAGCTCGACCGCCTGGGTTCGCACAATGCCGCGCTCAAGGCGTACGACGAGGACGCGTACCTCGAGTCGACGAGAGACATCCTCTGGCGCCTCTACGCTACGTCCTACGACCTCGAAAACTTCGCCAACGCCCGAAACTGGTGCGAGGAAGGCAACCGCCGGTACCCGACAGACGCGCAGTTCGCGAGCTGCCGACTGTGGCTGATGACGACGAATCTCAAGCGGCCGGATCCGTCGGATGTCGCCGTGGCATGGAAGGCGTTCGATGAGATCAGGACGCGCATGCCCGCGACCCGCTGGGAGGCGGTGCGCCGGCAGTATGAAATGCTCGTTGCGGTTCCGATCGCGCGTGCCGGTTTTCCCGACAGCGCGAACCGCGTCATCGAGAGAGCGCGAACCTCGCGCGCCGAGGACCCGAGCGGCGAGCTCATTGGCCGCGAGGTCCTCGTGCGGACGTTGATCGGGGACAAGGACAAGGCACTGGAGCTACTGGGTGTCTACCTCGCCGCGTTTCCAAAGCACCGCGAAGGCTTCGTGTCCGGCAACATCTGGTGGTGGAGATCGCTCCAGGGCGAACCGAGGTTCAGAGAACTCGTCGGGTCCTGAGCCCGGCGATGTGATCGCTCCAGAGCCCGTTGGCGGGAGTTGTAGCGCGGAGCGTGGTGCGCGCCCGCCACAGGCGCGGTGAATGCACGACGCTCAGAGATGAGCAAGTCGCTCAAACAAAAGCACTTGGCAGCGCCGGACTCGCTGCATGGTTCCTGCGAGGGCCGGCGGCATCGACACGCCCGAAAGCCCCTCCCACCTCGAAGCATGCTGCTTCGAAGGACCGGTCCCATGTTCCGTCGCGGCCCCCTCCTCGCGTTGGCGTCACTCCTCGTCATCGTCGGCTGCGATGATGCCCAGAACCCCTCCGCTCCGCCGGTGGAGCTCCCCTCCGCGCGAATCTCGGACGGTCGGCACGCCGGCGGCAACGATGACTTCTTCTTCCTTCCCCCGGTGCTTCCCAACCCGCAGGGGTCGCCCAACTACGACGCCGGCGCGTTCAACGGGAAGCTCGGGCCGACGGTCAGCGTCTGCCTGCTCGGCGGCAACCCGAACACGAACTCCAGCGTCGAGTGTGCACTCGGCACCGACAACAAGCCGATTCTCGTCGCGAGCTTTTCCTCCACGGACGTGAAGCTGGGCACCGAGCAGTACCACGTGAACTGGCATACCGACGATTCCGATCTCAAGCTCGATCAGTTCTATCGGCTTCAGGTCTTCGTCGGGTCGGTTCGACTCGGGTTTGCGGACATCGACCCGGTCTCCAGCGGAAAGGACCTCAAGAACGCCAACACGGGCGAGGTGATCCCCCTCGTCGATGGCCGAACGCTGCCAGTGAAGTTCCGGATCGAGAATGGGGCACTGTGCACGAACAAGAGTGACTGTGCCGAGTTCAAGGTCACCGCGGCGGGCGGGACGTTCGTCACGAACACCGCGAACGCAGGCGTTCGCTTCGCGCCAGGCGCGCTTCCCGAAGGGGTCAGTGAGATCACTCTCACGATCGAGCGTGTCCGGGTGGCCGACAATCGATGCCACGGAGAACAGAGCGATCGCCTCTGGAGGGAATACGAGGGCTGCTATCAGATCACGAGCGATCCCGACCTTCGGAGGTTCGGGGGCCTTCAGGATCCGAACCCGAGTGACGGCATTCCGCCGGCCATCGTCGGCGCGTGTGTCGAGGTGTCGAGGGCGGACCCGCTGTTCCGATACCTCCAGCCGTACAAGTCGCACCCGGGGGAGCCACTCCAACGCCTGGTCGGGGCGGACGCTCCATTTATCACGTGTGATGGGTTCAACACGACGAGCGTCGAGCCGGCGAACCCCGTCCTTCGCTTCGCGCTCGCTGGACTGCGCGACGTCGGCGGTGGCTTCGCCAGGGTCTTTGGCGTGAGGACGCTCCATGCCATCGATCTCGGGCTGGGCGGGGAGCTCGGACCGGGCATGGCCTTCAGTCGATTCAGCTGGGGCATCGGACTCGAGGGTGAGACCGCGGGCGACAACCAGCAGACCGGGTTCGGTCTCCAGACGCCCGAGCCGCTGTCGGTCCATCTCACGACCATCCACTTCCATCC